>JBIPME010000227.1:0-4182 GCA_044369275.1 Rhodoferax sp. | reverse complement strand
GCAAGTCCACGGTGTTGCCTTGCTGGGCTTGCACGCTCACGACAATCAAAATCTCACCGCTTGAAGAGAAGTTGACTGCGTTATGGCCCAGATTGAGCAGGATTTGCCCCAGTCGCAAAGGGTCTCCAACCAAAGCATTCGGAACGTCTAGGGCCAAGTCGTACAGCAACTCTATGCCTTTGGCTTCGGCTTTGGGGACCAAGATATTGGCAATATGGTCCATGACATCTGCGAGCGAAAAGTCGATGTGCTCTAAGGTTAATTTGCCCGCCTCAATTTTAGAAAAATCTAAAATTTCGTTAATGATTCCCAATAAATTTTCCGCCGATTGGTGCACCCTTTGAACATGGTTGCGCTGCTTAGGGGTCAGTTCCGTTTGCAAGGTAAGGTAAGACATACCCACAATCGCGTTCATCGGGGTCCGAATTTCATGCGACATGATGGCCAAAAATTCGCTTTTGGCCTTTGTGAGTTGGTCTGCATCTATTTTGGCGCGCAGCTGCGCTTCGTCGCTGATCGCTTTAAAGTTGACAAAATTCAAACCAACGATACCCAACCAAATGAATAACAGCACGTTATGCGTCGCGCTCATCAGGTAAGCGTCGCGAAAGTGCTCCTTAGGCACGATGTCCCAGCCGATAGGGCCAATAGCCAGCAGCCATACAACGGTTACCGCGCACAGCAAAAAAGTCCAGACGCTTTGCAGGGCGCCAAAAATAAAAGCAGCCGCAATCGGTAACATAAATAACCACAGCGCCGCCGAATTCTCCAAGCCGACACCGATAGACCACATCGTAGACAAAACCACCAAATAGGCGGCCAGCATAGAAACGTAAGCAACCAGCTTAAAACCCCAACCAAAACGCAGCATGCTTAAAAACGCCAGCAGCATCAGCAAGCTACAAAATGAGAAAAAACTAACCCAAACCAAACCTTGCCAGTAATAGGCAAACACATAGAACACCAAAACAACAAAAGAAGCAAATATGATCCCCACCATGTTGCGGGCGCGGTTGCGCATTTGGTCTTCCGGCCAATCCCTGGGGATAAAAAAATCAACTCCTATTTTTAAAAAATGGCCAATCAAAAACGGTACTAAATTTTTCATGCGCGATACTGTAATCTGGTTGCCATTGACCTGCGAAATACCCAGCAGAGACCAAGAACAACCATAAAAATAAACTCCCTCTGCCTTAATTGTTTTTTTACCCATTCGATCATGCCCGACAATGCGTCCACCCCTGTTGCCCTGCCTTGGCTTGCGCCACCAAGCCCACACAACATACACAATCCGCAAACGCTTGCAAACCAGCCAAGTCCACCCGGCATTTTCCCTAACGTGAATACGGCATGGGATGCATTCACGCCCGCGCCGGGCTTATTGGCCGCAGGGGCAGACTTGCAAGTCGCTACGCTAGTGCAGGCCTACCAAGAGGGCATTTTCCCTTGGTATAGCGAGGGGCAACCCATTTTGTGGTGGAGTCCCAACCCGCGTATGGTTTTAGCCACTGCGCACTACCGCCTGCACCCCTCCATGCGCAAAACGCTGCTGCGCTTTAGGCGCAACCTAGAATGCGAAATCCGCATAGACACTGCCTTCCATGCCGTAATTAGTGCCTGCGCACAAACCCCAAGGCGCGGCCAAGCTGGCACATGGATACAGCCAGAAATGGTCAACGCCTATTTGGAATTACACCAAGCAGGTTACGCGCACAGCGTTGAAACTTGGATGGAGGGCAACTTGGTCGCTGGCCTGTACTGCGTTGCCATAGGCAAAGCCGTGTTCGGTGAATCCATGTTTACCCGGGTCACGGACGCATCCAAAATCGCCTTGGCGGCTTTGGTCGCCTACTGTAAACACCATGGCGTGCAGCATATCGACTGCCAGCAAAACACGGCCCACTTGGCATCCTTAGGCGCTCGGGAAATACCCCGAACGCAGTTTGTGGAGCAAGTCAAACGTGCAGCGCAAGCGCCAGCCACAGATTGGCAATTTACTCCTCTATACTGGGAAAACCTTATTCCGCATTAAGGCAATTGCCTTGACAGACCACAAACACTTATCCATGCAGGCCATACAGTTTTATGCCACTGCGCCCTACCCCTGCAGCTACTTAGCCGATCGACTCGCACGCTCACAAGTCGCAACGCCAAGCCACTTGGTGACCCATGGCACCTACGCAAAATTGGTGGCGCAAGGCTTTCGGCGCAGTGGCTTATTCACCTACCGTCCTTATTGCAATAACTGCCAAGCCTGCATTCCCTTGCGGGTGCTAAGCAGCGCTTTTGTGCCGAATAAAAGCCAACAGCGTGCCTGGAGACAGCATGCAACACTGCATGCGCAAGCGGTCGAATTTGCGTTCAAAGAAGAGCACTACGCGCTGTACCTGCGCTACCAAACCAGCCGCCACAATGGCGGCGGCATGGACGAAGACAGTGTTGAACAATACATGCAATTTTTACTGCAAAGCCAGGTCAACACCCAGCTCGTGGAGTTTCGTGAAACCTTGCCAGATGGCGCGTTGGGGGACTTGAAAATGGTCTCTGTGATTGACCTTCTCGACGATGGGCTCTCAGCGGTTTACACCTTTTACGAGCCGCAAGAAAAAGCCAGTTTTGGCACATTCAATGTGCTTTGGCAAATTGCACAAGCCAAAGAACGCCAACTACCCTATGTGTACCTAGGGTATTGGATTGAAGAAAGCAAAAAAATGAACTACAAATCCAACTTTCTACCACATGAAAAATTAGAAAATAACATTTGGTCGCTGCATGAAAAGAAGTAAAAGCACGCTGGGTGCATGCCTGCACAACCATGTACAGCCTCGCCTAGCCCTGTAGCCCCCATGCATACCACATCGCCTTGATGCCCTATGACCAAAACCCCTTCGGCCTCCCACCACAGCCCAACCATCCAAGTCATCGAGCGCATGTTTGCGTTAATTGATGTGCTCGCCTCGCGCGAGGATGCTGTCACATTGAAGGAAATCAGCGAAAAAACGGGCCTGCACCCGTCCACAGCGCATCGCATATTGAACGACTTAACCATGGGTCGGTATGTTGATCGCCCGCATCCGGGCAGTTACCGCTTAGGCATGCGCCTGCTTGAGTTAGGCAACACCGTCAAACGCAGGCTCAATGTGCGCGATGTGGCCTTAATTCCCATGCGCGAGCTGCACAAACTCATTCGCCAAGCAGTCAACCTCAGCATCCGGCAAGAAGACGAGATCGTTTACATAGAACGCGCTTACAGCGAGCGCTCGGGCATGCAAGTCATTCGCGCGATCGGTGGGCGCGCGCCCTTGCATTTGACATCGGTGGGCAAACTGTTTTTAGCCTCGGACGAGCCCGCCAAAATTCGCGCCTACACGCTGCGAACGGGGCTGCAAGGCCACACCCACAACAGCATCATCACCATGGACGCCTTAGAGCGAGAACTGGCCAAAATTCGCCAATACGGGGCCTCGCACGACAACGAAGAACTGGAGCTGGGCGTGCGCTGTGTGGCAGCGGGGATTTACGACGACCAAAACAAACTGATTGCGGGCCTGTCTATTTCAGCGCCCTCCAACCAGTTGGATGAGGGCTGGTTGGGTAAGCTTCAGGAAACGGCACGGCAAATTTCGCAAGCCTTAGGACACAAATCCTAAGCACCAAAAGGCTTATCCGCGCAACTTGGCCGCAACATCGGCCACGCGCACGCCGTAGGCCTTTGCCGTGTCAAGGTCACCTTGTGGAATGTCTGTGGCCGGGCTGGTCGGCCCCACTTGGGCCATCAAGCCTGAATTGGAGCCCAAGCGGTTCATGGTGCCATCGTTGGGCATAGGCTGCCCCACCCAAACCATGCCCTGCTGCATTGCCAGTGTGATGAAGTATTGGATGGTTGACAGCTTGTCACCACTGGGGCTTGCAGAGCAGGTAAAGCCGCCCGCAACTTTGTCCTTCCAAGCACCGGTAAACCAGCGCTTGCTGGTGGCATCGGCAAATTTTTTGAACTGCCAAGAAGCCATGCCCATGTAGGTCGGCGAGCCCATGATGATGGCATCTGCGGCATCTAAAGCGGCCCATTGGTCTTGGGTCAAATTGCCATCGGCATCAATGCTAATCAGCTCCGCATTGGCACCTTCGGCCACAAACTGTGCAACACGTTGCGTGTGGCCATAGCCGGAATGAAAAACTACG
>JBIPME010000226.1:0-4190 GCA_044369275.1 Rhodoferax sp. | reverse complement strand
ACGCAATGCTGTTGCGCCAGCGCATTTTTGTGATCGCGCAAACTTGTCTGTACATGGTTGCGCAATGTTGCGCAGAATGACGTGTTCGCCGGATAAAAGAAAAATGCCCAATTTTCAGCCCTATTGCGTCGCCATCAAACCGATTGCCTTCTTTCTTCCTTCCGAAGAGGTCGATGAAGGTGAGGTGCAACGTCTGGCAGCGGCAATTTCCCGCGCTGGCATCTGGACGACGCCACTTCCGGTCGATAGTGAATCCGGCATCGTGATGGATGGTAACCATCGGGTGCGTGCAGCCGCTTTGTTGGGGCTGCAGTATGTGCCCTGTGTGCCGCTCAGTTACCAAGACCCCAGAGTCACTGTCAGGCACTGGCAGACGGGAGAGCCATTTCGCATCGACAGCATCTATTGCGCGATTATGGTTAACAAAAAAATATTCCCGTACAAAACAACAAGGCATCTTTTCGCACCCGTGTTACCCCAGACAGAAATTCAACTAGGCGTGCTGCGGACCAAGGACATCGCCTATGCTGCCTAGGCCCGTGGCGGTAGGGTAATATCCCGCAGGCGGGGCTTGCAAAATAATAAGTCCACGATTCTAGAAAAAGAGACTGTATGCAGAAATTTGACGAAATGTTTGCACAACTGCCGTACGCCAGTGCGGTATCGGAGGTCCAGGTTCGCAAGCATTACCGTGCCTACCAAGCGTGGTTGGCGCGCCAACCCCATGACTCTATGGTGAAACGGCGCGATGAAGCGGAGATGATTTTTCGCCGCGTTGGCATTACCTTTGCGGTGTACGGCGACAAGGACGAAGACGGCGCGGGCACCGAGCGGCTCATTCCCTTTGACATGATTCCCCGCATCATCCCGGCAGACGAATGGCAGACTCTGCAAAAAGGCTTGGTGCAACGCGTGAACGCGCTCAACCGCTTTTTGCATGACATCTACCACGGGCAAGAGATTTTGAAAGCGGGCATCGTGCCGCGTGAGCAGGTGCTGCATAACGCCCAATTTCGCCCTGAGATGGTGGGCGTGGATGTACCCAATGCGGTCTACGCCAACATCAGCGGCATTGACATTGTGCGTGCCGCGAATGCAGCAGGCGAGGGCGAGTACTACGTGCTTGAAGACAACCTGCGCGTGCCCAGCGGTGTCAGTTACATGCTAGAAAACCGCAAGATGATGATGCGGCTTTCCCCTGAGCTCTTTAGCCAGCACCGGGTTGCACCCGTCGCGCATTACCCCGACCTGTTGCTAGAGACGCTGCGTTCGAGTTGCCCTGCGACCACGGACGATCCTACGGTGGTGGTGCTCACGCCGGGTATGTACAACAGCGCTTATTTTGAACATGCCTTCTTGGCGCAGCAAATGGGTGTGGAGTTGGTCGAAGGCCAAGACCTGTTTGTGAAAGATAGCTTCGTTTACATGCGCACCACGCGTGGCCCGAAACGGGTGGATGTGATTTACCGGCGTGTGGACGACGACTTTCTCGACCCTAGCGTTTTTCGGGCAAGTTCCAGCCTAGGTTGCGCGGGCTTGATGGAGGTCTACCGCGCCGGGCATGTGAGCATCTGCAACGCCGTGGGCACGGGTATCGCAGACGACAAGTCCATTTATCCCTATGTGCCGCAGATGATCGAGTTTTATTTGGGCGAGCGCCCGATTCTTAGCAATGTGCCGACTTTCCAGTGCCGCAAAAAAGAAGACCTTGCTTACACGCTGGCGCATTTGGCGCAATTGGTGGTCAAAGAAGTGCATGGCGCTGGCGGCTACGGCATGCTGGTAGGCCCCGCTGCTACGCAGGCGGAGGTAGAAGCCTTTCGGCAGGTGCTGCTGGCCAATCCCGAGGGCTACATTGCCCAGCCCACTTTAAGCTTGTCGAGCTGCCCGACCTATGTAGACAGCGGCATTGCGCCCCGCCACATTGACTTGCGCCCCTTTGTACTGAGCGCAAAGAGTGTGCAAATGGTGCCTGGTGGCCTGACCCGGGTGGCGCTGCAAGAGGGGTCGCTGGTGGTGAACTCGTCCCAAGGCGGCGGCACCAAAGACACATGGATTTTGGAGGTTTGACCATGCTAAGCCGTACCGCTGACCACCTGTTTTGGATGGCTCGCTACACCGAGCGTGCTGAAAATACGGCCCGTCTGTTAGACGTGAATTACCAAACCTCGCTGCTGCCGCAGTCTACCGAAGTGGCCGAGCTTGCGTGGCAAGCCCTGCTGTCGATTAGCGAGCTTTTGCCAGCCTACCAAGCACGCCACGGCGCCCTGACGCCCCAGCATGTGATGGAGTTCATGGTCAATGACGAGAGCAACCCGTCTTCCATCATTTCTTGTTTGCGTGCCGCCCGTGAAAATGCACGCGCCGTGCGCGGCAGCCTGACCACCGAGGTGTGGGAGACACAAAACCAGACTTGGTTAGAGCTCAAGCGCATGCGCAACAACGGGGTGTTTGAGGCCGACCCTGGCCAATTTTTTGAGTGGGTCAAGTTCCGTTCGCACCTTTCTCGCGGCGTTACCGTTGGAACCATGCTCATGGACGAAGCCCTGCATTTCATGCGGCTGGGCACTTTTTTAGAGCGTGCAGACAACACGGCACGTTTGGTGGATGTGAAGTTTCGCGCCGCCCATGCCGATTTGTTTGCCGACAGCAGCGTGCCCGAGCAAGAGTTTGACTTCTACCACTGGAGCGCTATTTTGCGCAGCGTCTCGGGTTTTGAGATTTACCGCAAGGTGTACCGCGATGTGATCCATCCGCTGCGGGTGGCGGAGCTGCTGATACTGCGCGCGGACATGCCACGCTCTTTGCACGCGTGCTTGAATGAAGTTGTCAACAACATTGCGATGGTTTCAGACGACCCTGCGCGTGAGAGTTACCGCCGCGCTGGAAAATTGCGGGCCGAGATGCAGTTTTCGCGCATTGAAGACATCTTGGCCAATGGTTTGCATGCCTACCTAACCCAGTTTCTAGACCGGGTAAATGGCATTGGCATGTGTATCAGCAAAGAGTTTTTGGTGCTGGGCTAAGTTCTCTGCACGCCTAGCTTGCGTGCCGTAGCGTGAGTTAACCCCCATGGATGCGAGCAGCCTAATGAGCAGCTTCCACCCCAAAGCGGTTTGGCCCATGGGGTAGGGGCCATCCATTACCGCCTACCGTCTACTAACTTGTCTATCGGCTTAACACCAAGTTGTCACGGTGCAGCATTTCGGCCTCGGCCGCGTAGCCCAACAGCTTTTCGAACTCGCTGGAGGGTTTGCGGCACAACAGGCGTGCCTCTGCGCTGGCATAGTTGGCAAGTCCACGTGCAATTTCTTGCCCCGTATGGTCTTTCACGGCAATCACGTCACCACGCGAAAAGTCACCCTCGACTTGCAGCATGCCGATCGGCAACAGGCTCTTGCCTTCGTCGCGTAATTTAACAACGGCACCATCGTCCACGGTGACCGCGCCGCGCAATTGCAGGTGGTCGGCCATCCACTGCTTGCGTGCCTGGGTTTTTTGCGTGGGTGCGACCAACAAGGTGCCAATCGCTTCGCCTTGGCTCAAACGCACCAAAGCATCAGGCTCTCGCCCCCAGGCAATCACCGTAGAGGCGCCAGAACCGGCGGCCCGTTTGGCGGCCAAAATTTTGGTGATCATCCCGCCGCGCCCCAAACTGGAGCCTGCGCCACCGGCCATAGTCTCCAAGGCACTGTCGCCTGCCATGGCTTGGTGCACAAATTGCGCTTGCGGGTTTTTGCGTGGGTCCGCCGTGTACAAACCCTTTTGGTCGGTCAGTATCACCAAAGCATCCGCTTCCACCAAATTGGCCACCAATGCGCCTAGCGTGTCGTTGTCGCCAAATTTAATTTCGTCGTTGACCACCGTGTCGTTCTCGTTGATCACCGGAACCACGCCAAGCTTGAGCAAGGTCAGCAGGGTGGAACGTGCGTTGAGATAACGTTCGCGGTCCGCCAAATCGGCATGGGTGAGCAGCACTTGTGCGCTAGCGAGTGCGTTCAGACGCAGTTTGGTTTCGTACATCTGCGCCAAGCCCATTTGCCCCACTGCTGCTGCGGCTTGCAGCTCTTGGACCGCTTTGGGGCGTACCGTCCAGCCTAGGCGTTTCATGCCTTCGGCAATGGCACCGCTGGAGACCATAATAATTTCACGCCCATCGCGCATCAGGTGGGCGATTTGCCTGCACCACT
>JBIPME010000225.1:0-4195 GCA_044369275.1 Rhodoferax sp. | reverse complement strand
TGCTTTGCCACCGGCTTGGTTGATTAAGCCCACAATATCTTGCTGGACTTCACCCCCCAAAACCCACTCAACAACTTCCATGGTCTCGGCGTCGGTGACCCGCATGCCCTGAATAAACTCGCCTTTTTTACCCAGTCGTTTGAGCGCATTTTCAATTTGTGGCCCCCCACCGTGCACAACCACGGGGTTCATACCCACCAGCTTGAGCAAGACCACATCTTCTGCAAATGCTTTTTGCAATGCGGGGTGCGTCATGGCATTGCCGCCATATTTAATGACAATGGTTTTGCCATGGAATTTGCGTATATAGGGCAATGCTTGCGCCAAAATATCGGCCTTATCGCTGGGCGCAATGCCTGAATGCCCAGAATGGGTATGCGACGAATCAATAGTCATACGGCTGTATTCCAATAGAAGTTACAACAAACTTCTATTGTGCCGCAATGCACGCGGGGCACGCTGTCAAAGCAGCCACCAGCAAAGCCTAATCGCCAAGCTGCGCCGCCAGCCCTGCTGTCCCAAGCGTAGCGGCCTCGTTACCCTTGGATTGGAAAATAACAGATTTTGTTTTAGCCGCCCCGCAGGAGCTATTAAAAACGGCAAAAACAAAAGCGGGGCACCTTAATATATTGCCCCTTTTGGAGCTGATTATTCCGGCTGAATCATAAAAGTTTCTTTGGGTTGGCCCGCTTCGATCAACGCAGTCAACCACTTGGGTGTCAGGCCGCGCCCAGACCATACTTCGTTATTCGGGCCGCGGTATTTGGGGGCAACTGGAATGCCTTTTTTCTTGTCGGACTTACCAACTTTAGGCGCTTTGACCGCTTTTGTTGCGACTGCACTTGGGCGGCCGCGCTTGGATTTGCCGTCTTTGCTGGGTTTTACGCCTTGCAAGTCTTTGATAGTAATATCAAAAGCTTGCATTTTTGTGAGAATTTCTTGCACCGTCGCTGCAAAATTTTTCGTTTTGATTTCAGTGGCTTGTTTTTGCAGCTTTTCTATCTGGCTTTGAATATCAATAAGGTTTGTCATGGTGGATTTAATGTGGGCTAGGGTGAAAGCGCGAATTGTATATTAAAAAATATACCCTGCATAATTACCATTTTCTATTGCCAAGTCTATTGCCAAGAAAAACCAGCCCCCCCCTGTATATCAATACCAATGCCCAGCGTGCTGGTTTGGCAAGCACGCTTTTCGCCTTGGTTTTTTGAAAATCATATCCCTCATATGCAAGCACTTACTGCATTCATGCAAGACTTGCATGCCATCGCCGCAAGATTTCATATATTCCCCAAAACAAAAAGTAAAGTAACATCTGAATCGAATGTGCAGTCGGATGTGCCGTCAAATGTGCATTTCTGTGGCGTCATAGGACTTATTCTCAAAATGAATTAATAAGGGATGAAGTGGAATGAAAAAATTATTTATTGGCAATAAAAACTATTCATCATGGTCCATGCGGCCTTGGGTGCTTATGCGCCAAGCGGGAATTGCATTTGAAGAAGTGCGGGTGCGGTTTGACTCTTTTGCAGCAGATTCCAACTTCAAAACTACCATGGCTGCGATTACCCCGGTTGGCAAGGTGCCGGTTTTGTTAGACGGCGCAATTGCCATTTGGGACACTTTGGCGATTGCCGAGTATTTGGCGGAACAGCACCCAGAGGCCCAACTTTGGCCCGCTGCGGTTGCAGACCGCGCGCACGCCCGCAGTATCTGCGCAGAAATGCACAGCGGGTTTACGGCACTGCGCAGCCACTGCCCCATGAATATCGAAGCCGATCTGGCCGAGGTGGGCGCGTTGCGTTGGCGTGACCAGCCCGCGCTGCGTGCCGATGTACTGCGCATAACCCAGATGTGGGAGCGTTTGTTAGCGCAGCATGGTGGGCCGTTGCTGTTTGGGCAGTTCACGGTTGCAGACGCCTATTTCGCGCCGGTGTGCAGCCGTATCCAGACCTATGCTTTGCCGGTGCCCGCGCATATCCGTGCCTATACAGAGCGTGTTTGCGCCTTGCCCGGCGTGCAGGAGTGGATAGCGCAGGCACGCTTAGAAAAGGACTTTCTTGATTTTGAAGAGCCTTATCGCTTGCAACGTTAACCCAGCTGCCCGCTCCTTACGCCCTATCCTTATGCCATCTCCTTAGTGCTGACGATTTAACCTATGAAAACTTATTTGGTCGGCGGTGCCGTGCGTGATTTTTTGATGGGCTTGCCCGTGTCTGACCGAGACTGGGTGGTCGTGGGGGGCGATGTGCAGTCGATGCAAGCGGCGGGTTATGCGCAGGTGGGGCGCGATTTCCCTGTTTTTTTGCACCCCCGCAGCCACGAAGAGTACGCGCTGGCACGCACCGAGCGCAAAAGTGGCTTGGGCTACCACGGGTTTGCGGTGCATGCCTCGCCCGAGGTGACGCTGCAAGAAGATCTGGCCCGGCGCGATTTAACGATCAACGCCTTGGCGGTTGACCAGCACGGGCTCGCGCCGGATGGCAGCTTTGGCGCCGCACAGGTGATAGACCCTTTCAATGGCCTGCAAGACCTAGCCCAGCACACCTTGCGCCACGTGAGTCCGGCTTTTGTGGAAGACCCGGTGCGGATTTTGCGATTGGCGCGCTTTGCCGCACGGTTTACCCACTTTACGGTCGCGCCCGAAACCATGGCCTTGATGCGCAGCATGGTGGACTCGGGCGAAATCGACCACTTGGTGGCCGAGCGTGTTTGGCAAGAGCTTGCCAAAGGCTTGATGGAGCAACAACCCTCGCGCATGTTCAACGTGCTGCGCGAATGTGGCGCTTTGCAACGCCTGCTGCCCGAATTGGACCGTTTGTGGGGGGTGCCGCAAAGCCCGCAACACCACCCCGAGGTGGACACGGGCGTGCACGTCATGCTGGTGCTGGACCAAGCGGCAGCGCTGCAAGCCAGCTTGCCCGTGCGCTTTGCCTGCTTAACCCACGACCTGGGCAAGGGCAACACGCCCAGCGACGTGCTGCCCCGGCACATTGGCCATGAAGTGCGCGGGGCTGCACTGATTCAAACGCTGTGCCAGCGGCTGCGCGTGCCACAGGAATGCGCCGAACTGGCCGATTTGGTGGCACGCGAACACGGCAATTTGCACCGCAGCAACGAGTTGAATGCCGATGCGCTGCTGCGTTTGTTGGAGCGCTGCGATGCGCTGCGCAAACCAGCGCGCTTTCAGGCGGCCCTTTTGGCTTGCCAATGCGACGCCCAAGGCCGACTGGGCCTGCACGCCACGCCCTACCCGCAACGCCCACGTTTGGCCCAAGCCCTGCAAACCGTGCTGGACGTTGCAACCCAGCCCGTAGCGCAGCAGGCCATCGCCCGCGGCGCACAAGGCCCTGCGGTGGGCAAAGCCATTCGCAAAGCGCGTTTGTCGGCGCTGTCCTCGGCTTTATCGTCAGCGTCATCGTCTGCGGTATAGGCCTCGCTGTAGGCTTCGCTATCGGCTACTACGCCCTAAGTCAACGCCAATTTGGCTGTTTTTGGTTGTCATGCTGAAAAAATATTAGCTTACTTTTTATCTTTTAACTCCTACAATTTGGCCATTGCTTTGGATTGCCGCGTTGCTTGATGCGCTTGCAGTCCAAGGTTTTTTCACCTCAGCCAAGGTCTGGCAAAGAGGTGAAATGTCCCCCCGTGCTGCCTGCGCAGCACCCGCCTCATCCGAGGCGAAACACACAAAAAAATAATAAATAGCTGTTTCGCCAACCCGGCAATCTTGAACACACGGGATTGAATGCACCACGCTGAAGACACAGCGTTGGCTGCGCGACATGGAATTTGCAACATGGCAAATTCATGCGTACTTGCGTCATTTTTTGCGCGATTTGGGATGGCTTAGCGGCACTTTTTCATACCTCAACAACAAAAGGGAAAGAGGCCATGTCGCTACTACCAAAAAAACCAAATGCATTGCAGCCCATTTTGCGCACCGCCCACAAGGCTGCGCGCCACGCCGCGCAGACCTTGCGTTCTGGCCTGTTACTGGCGCTGTGGAGCGTGCTGTGGCTGGGCTGCGGCAGCACGTTGGCAGACCAAATCACCCGCAGCGCGCAAAACTGCGTCAACGACAGCAGCACCGGCAACGTGGCTTGGAGCAGCCCCGCCAACGCGCTGAGCTCTAACGATGCAAAGGCCAGCGTCAGCCTAGGCTCAGGCGCCAGCAGCAACTACCTGCGTTGCA
>JBIPME010000224.1:0-4219 GCA_044369275.1 Rhodoferax sp. | reverse complement strand
CCCCAGCGCCACGCCGCGCACCAAGCTGCCAGGGGTGGCAAAAGCCAGCACGGCAAGGCTGAGCAGCAACAGGGCCAGCTCCACGGCCAGGTAGATTTTGAATTTGTGCAGGACCACACGCATGCGCGGCACTTCTTCGGTTTGCAGGCGCTGTGGTGCCGACCGCAGCATTTGCTGTACGCGGGCCATGTCTTGGGGGCTGCGCTGGTAAATGGTGACGCCCACCACCCCTTGCAGCAGCGCCACCACAGACAAGCTGATGGCCATGCCGGTGAAAAAGGGCTGTTGCAGCACAAAGCGGCAGCCTATGGCGGCCGCAAGGGCGATGGCGGCAACGGCGATGAAGAGCAGGCTTTCGGCCCTTTCGGCGTTGAAGTAGGTGCTGATGGCTTCCATGGTCAAGGGTTCTTTGCTGCTAGGGGATTGAGGGGGTACGGCTTTGAGGGTACGGCTTTGGGGGCGGTGTGCGTTACACAAAGTTAATGTGCTTGCGCAGCGGCAAGCTGCGGATGCGTTGGCCGGTGGCGTTGAAGATGGCATTGGCCAGTGCGGGCGCGGCAGGCGGTGTGCCGGGTTCGCCCACGCCACGGATGGGGCCGCCGCCCTCCAAAATTTGCACTTGGATCTTGGGTGTCTGGCGCATGCGCAGGGCTTCGTACTGGTGAAAGTTGCTTTGCTCTACCGCGCCTTGGGCGAAGGTGATTTCGCCAAACATGGCCGCGCTCAGGCCAAAAATAATGGCCGATTGCAGCTGCGCCTCGATGTTGCGCGGGTCCAGCGCTGTGCCCACATCGGCGGCGACATACACCTGGTCGATGCGAACGCCCTCGGGTGTGACCGTGATTTCCACCACTTCGGCCACCGGCACGCCAAACGAGAGGTGAAACGCCACGCCGCGCCCGCGCCCCTTTTCCAAGGGCTTGCCCATGGTTTGGCGCCAGCCTGACATGTCTGCCACGGCGGCCAGCACCTGGTACGACGGCGCGTGGTTGATCAGGGACAGGCGCATTTGCAGGGGGTCGGCCCCGGCTTGGGCGGCCAACTCGTCCATAAAGCTTTCCATAAAGAAGCCGTTGTAGGAGTTGCCCACAGAGCGCCAGCTGCCAATGGGCAGCAACGCAGGGGTGCGGTAACCGGTGGCCCGGTAGTGCGCAATGCCGTAGGGCTGCTCGTAAGTGCCTTCGGCAATGAGTTTGTCGGGGCCGGGCACGCTCAGGCCGAGCCGCCCGCCTTGGGACTCCAGCACCGAGGGGCTGGCCACGTGCACATCCAGGGCCTGCACCGAACCGGCGTGGGTCAGGCCGCGCATGCGTGCCACCGCAGCAGGTCGGTATTGGTCTTGCGTCATATCTTCTTCGCGGCTCCACGTGAGCTTGACGGGCCTGCCCTTGGCCGCCATGGCCAAGTGCACGGCCTGGAGCACGTAGTCAGACTCGGCACGGCGTCCAAAACCACCGCCCATGAGCTGGGTGTGGACAAAGACCTGGTCGGGCTCCAAGCCCGCGAGTTTGGCCGCCTGATCGCGGGCCGCGGTGGGTGCCTGTGTGCCGGTCCAAATGTCCAAACGGCCCTCGCGCAGCCAGGCCACCGCGTTCATGGGCTCCATGGTGGCGTGGGCTAAAAAGGGCACTTGGTACTCGACCTCAAGCACCTTGGCAGCGGCCATTGCTTGCACCACATCACCGTCATTGCGGATGCGGCTGTCTTGGTTTTTGTCGTTGAAAGACGCCTGAATGGCTTGCATGAAGTCCGCGCTACCGGGGCCGTAAAGGGGTGGAGCCCAGTCGCACTGCACCGCCTTGACCGCCTGCATGGCGCGCCAGGTGTTGTCGGCAATCACCGCCACCCCGGTGGGCAATGCCACCACCTGCAACACCCCGCGCAGGGCCTTGGCTTGGCTGGCGTCGAAACCGCGCAGGGGCGCGCCAATGGCCGGGTTGCTGCGCACCGCTGCAAACACCATACCCTCTTGGCGCACATCGATGCCAAAGGTCGCCGTGCCGGTGCATTTGCCAACCATGTCCACCCGTGGCATGGCCTTGCCAAGGTAGCGCCACTGCGCACGCGGCTTTAAGGGCGGCGCCTCGGGCAGCGCAATTTGGCTGGCCGCGCTGGCCAATTCGGTGTAGCGCAGGCGCTTGCCATCGGGGGCCAGCACCGCGCCGTTCTCCGTTTTCAGAGCCGAGGCCGCAATGCCCCAGCGCTGCGCTGCCGCTTCGACCAAGGCAAAGCGTGCAGCCGCCCCGGCGACACGCATGGTGTCAAACGCATCGGCAATGCTCGACGAGCCGCCCGTGCCCTGAATGCCCATGAACTTGGCCAACACGCCCATGGTGCCGCGCATGGTCTGCGCCATGCGGCCATGGTCCAAGCTGGCAAAAGGCACCCCCTCTTGCAGCAAGGCACGGTTGTAATAGGCCGCGCCTGGCATGCCATGCTCCACACGAATGCTGTCCCACGCCACGTCCAACTCTTCGGCCACCAAGGCCGCCAGCGTGGTGTGAACGCCCTGCCCCATCTCTGCACGCGGGGCAATAATGGTCACCCCTTGGGCATCAATGCGCACATAGGGGGTGATGGCACTGGCGCCTTCGGGCAGCGCACTTAACAAAGGGTTAGGGTGGGGTTGGCGGTACTTGTAAACACCAAACACGGCACCGCCGAGCACGGCTGCCGAGCCGATTAAAAAACTACGCCGTGCGAGGGTTCCGAGGGTGCTCATACGCGGGCCCCTTGCAATTGCTTGGCTGCACTGTGAATGGCGGCGCGAATGCGCGGGTACGCGCCACAGCGGCACAAATTGCCCGACATGGCCACGTCAATATCTTCGTCCGTAGGCGCTTTGTTCGCATGCAGCAAAGCCGCAGCGCTCATGATCTGGCCAGACTGGCAATAACCACACTGCGCCACCTGGTGCGCAACCCAAGCGGCTTGCACCGCGCTCAAGGCCTCGGGCGTGCCCAGACCCTCAATGGTGGTGACCGCGCCGCTCACACTGCCCACGGGCGTCACACACGAACGCACAGGCTTGCCGTCCACATGCACCGTGCAGGCACCGCACAGCGCCATGCCGCAACCGTACTTGGTGCCGGGCAAACCCAGCTCATCCCGCAGCACCCACAACAGGGGCATCTCGGGCTCCACGTCCAAGGCGTAGATTTTTTGGTTCACATTGAGTTTCATTCGCGGGCTCCTTTGCACATTGCTGCGGCCAGTTTGCCCGACAGACACCCGCACTACACTGGCAGAACACGCCAAGCCCCTAGTGAATCACGCCAATTCAAACGCCATGGCAAAGAGGGCTTGCCCCAACTCCGTGGCCGCGCCTCCATTACCCCGATTACCTCCCGCTTACCTCCCGCTTGCCGCCCCGCGGTTTCCAACACCCAGCGCTTAAGCCGAACGCTTAAAAAACGCCAACAAAGTCCCAGCGAACACAAACAAAGCGCCAAAGATCCGGTTCATGGTACGAATATGGGCCGCATCTTTCAGCGTCGCCAACACCTTGGCCGCCAACGCGCTGTAGCCCGCCATCACGACAAAATCCGTCAACGACAGCGTTGCGCCAATCACCAAATACTGCGGCAACAGGGGCTCAGAATGCAGCAAAAACTGCGGCACCACCGCCAACATAAACACCGTGCCCTTGGGGTTGACCGCGTTCACCATCCAGCCCCGCAACACCAGCGCACGGCGCGTTGTTTGCGCGGCCTCCAAACCGCGCTGCGCCAAAGGCACTGCGGCCGCACGCCACTGCGCAATCCCCAGCCAAACCAAATACGCCACGCCCGCCCACTTCACCAGCAAAAACGCCGAAGACGAAGCCGCCACCAGCGCCCCCAACCCCAAGCCGACCACCAGCAACTGCGTCCAAATACCCAAAACCAAACCCAAAACCGTAAAGTAGCCCCGCTGAAAACCATGGTTCAAACCCGAACTCATCGCCGCCACCGCACCCGCGCCGGGCGAAAGGCTGATGAGCCACGAAGCCGCAAAAAAAGCAAGCCAAGTTGAAAAATGCATAGTATGAATTGCGTTCTAAAAAACAAAAACCGAGCCCCATGCTGCGCACTTAGCCCAAAGCCACCTCGCCACCCAAGGCCAGCAACAAATCCGGAATCAGCGTGCACAACTCCCCCGTGGCGATGGCCACATCGGCATCAAAACCTTCGTCTTTTTCGACGGAAGTCCCTTCAAACACCACATCGAGAAAACTGAT
>JBIPME010000223.1:0-4232 GCA_044369275.1 Rhodoferax sp. | reverse complement strand
CGAGGTAAAGTGGGCAGGTAGGAAGGGTTGGGTGTGTTCATAGCTTGGAATACCTTTCAGTGATCAATGCGGTTCAGGCCACGCGGTGCCGAGTGGTCCAAAGGCGTGGCAGCCAACCGCCAGGGGCGACAAGTAGCGACGCGCCATACAACACCCCTGCGCAACCAATAATGGTGGGGCCGCAGGGGGTGTCAAAGTGGTAGGACAGCAGCAGCCCCGACGTGCCTGCCAGCGCCGCTTGGGTGCCGGCGTTGACCAGTTGTGCGGGCAGCGTGTCGTGCCACAGCCGGGCGCTCACAGCGGGCAGCATCATCAGCCCCACGGCCATCAGCGTGCCAAGGGTTTGAAACCCCGCCACCAGGTTCACCACCACCAGCATCAAAAAACCTTGGTGCCACACCCAGGGGCCAAAAAACTTGCTAAGCCTGCCGCCACGCCCGTTGTGGTTCGCATGCAAGAACACAGGGTCAAAGGCTTCCAGCACCAAGCCTCGGTACATCGCAGCCAGCAGCAGCAGGCTCACTGTGGTCACTGCTGCCACCATCAGCAGCCCCGCGTTGTCTACGCCCAGCGCACTGCCAAACAAAATGTGCAGCAAATCCAGCTGCGTGCCGTTGCGTGAGATCAAGGTCACGCCCAAAGCCAGGGCTACCAGATAGATGGCAGCCAAGCTGGCATCCTCTTTGAGCGTGGTGAATCGGCTCACCACACCCGCAATGCCAGCCACCAACATGCCCGCCACCACACCGCCCAGCGCCATAGAGGTGAGGGACAGACCGCTGACCATAAAGCCTACGGCCACCCCGGGCAGCACCGCATGGCTGAGCGCATCGCCCAGCAAGCTCATGCGGCGCAGGGTCAAAAACACCCCCAAAGGCGCTGCACTGAGTGACACCGCCAGCGTCGCTACCAGCGCACGGCGCATGAATGCGAACTCGGCAAATGGCACAAAGAGTGCATCCCAAATCGGTTGTACAAAAACATCCATGGGCAGACTCACGCGGTGGCGACCTGTTTGGCTTGCCCAGCTTGCCCAGCTTGGACTGTTGCCAGAGACTGCGCCAGGTTTTTCTCTAGCAGCGCGTCAAAGTCCAGTCCACCCAAGGTGCCGTCGATGTCGCAGATGGCCGCGGTTTCGTCCCATGCTTCGGCCATGGCGCGGGCGCGCTGCAAGTTGGCGTCGGTCAGTACCGTTGCCGTAGGGCCCCAGGCAATGCATTCGCGTGCCAGCAGCAGCGTTTGCGGAAAATAGCTGCGTGCCTGTGCGTCGTCGTGCAACACGGTGATCACGGTGCGGCCTTCGCGCTGCCACTGCAACACCAAGGCCAGCAGTGCGGCGGTGGTTTTGCTGTCTACCGCATTGAAAGGCTCGTCCAACAAGATGAGTGGCGCGTCCTGCACCAGCAAGCGGGCAAACAAGGCACGCTGAATTTGACCGCTGGAAAGCGTACCCACCGAGCGGCGCTCAAAACCTTCCAGCCCTACGGCGTGCAACGCAGCATCCACACGTGACAGCATGGCCGATGTAGCGCTACCAAAGGCACTGGTTTGGCTCCAAAGCCCTAGCAGTACGCAGTCGCGCACGTCCATGGGGAAACTGCGGTCCAGTTCGCTTTGCTGGGGCAGGTAGGCCAGGTGCTGATGCGGGGTGCTAATTTGCAGCGCCGGGCATGCTTTTCCTGCCACCTCTTTGCCGCCACCTTGCACGGGCAGTAGCCCGGCAATGCTTTTGAGCAAGGTGCTTTTGCCTGCGCCGTTGGGGCCCATGATGGCCGTGAGTGCGCCCTGTGCAAACTCCCCGCTGATGTGGTGCAGCGCAGGGTGCTGGCGGTAACTCACCGTGAGGTTGTTGAGATAAACGCTCACAGCGGTGCAGCCTCCAGACTTGCCCACCATACCGCCACCCACAGCAGGGCAAGCAAGGGAACGACCACCGCCACCCGCGCCGCTGCCGACCAACTCAGGACACTGGAGCGCAGGTAGATCTGAGAAACACGACGAAAAAGGGCCACAAATACCTTCATAATGCAACTTGATTGCGGTATATTCTAACGCAACTGAAATGCATTTACACCAGTATTGCAATTCAGTTGCATTTATTTGGGGTGTTGCGTGACTTCTGTACTTCCTGCTGACTCGGCGAATTCCGGCTTAATGCTGGGCGCTGCTGATCCGATTGACACCTTGCTGTCAGCCCATGGCTTGCGCCGCACGGCCGCTGCCCGCCTGGTGCTGGGCTGGCTGCTAGCCCACCCAGACACCAGCTACACCCATGCCCAATTGCAAGTGGCCTTGTCCGACCACAGCGCTGGCGCTGATGCGGTGCGCTTAGACCGCGTGACCTTGTACCGCCTGATAGACCGTCTAACCCAAGTCGGTTTGCTGCTGTGCCGGGTAGACAGACAGCGCGTGCGCCGCTACCAGGCCATGCCGCCTAGCGTACAAACCATGCCGCACTTTGAGTGCCAAAGCTGCCATAAAGACAGCCCACTTTCGGGCGCGCTGAAGGGCAATGCGCATGATCTGGAACGTGCCGCACAGACCGCGCTGGAAGCCTTGCAAGCGCTGGGGTACCAAGACATGCATCTGGACTTTGCGGTGCGCGGGGTGTGTGCAGACTGCGCTGCGCCTGCCGCCTCCCAACCCGGAGCCGCAGCGTGATTCAAACCCGCAATTTGCAATACACCTACCCCGGCGGCACGGCGCTGACTTTTCCTGATGTGAACTTGGCCCAAGGAGCGGTGCTGCTGCTCAGTGGCCCATCCGGCTGCGGCAAATCCACCTGGCTGGCTTTGGTCGCAGGCTTGGTAGCGCCAGCATCCGGCGAAGTGACGGTGGCAGGGCAGTCACTGGTTGCTTTGAAAAACATCGCCAGTGACGCATGGCGCGCCAGGACTATCGGCTTTTTGCCCCAAAAATTGCACCTCAGTGCCGCGCTCACGGTGTACCAAAACCTAGCCATGGCACAGTGGGCCTGCGGGGTGGCGCAAAACCCTGGGCGCATTTTGGCTGCCTTGCAGACCCTTGGCGTGGCAGAGCTGGCCCAGCGCAAGCCCGGCCAACTCTCGGGTGGGCAGGCCCAGCGGGTAGCGCTGGCGCGCGCCGTGCTGTTGCAGCCCCAGGTGATTTTGGCCGATGAGCCCACCGCCAGTCTGGACGACGATGCCGCAGCTGACGCCGTGGCACTGCTGCTGAGCACCGCCCGCGCCCACAATGCAACACTGGTGATAGCCACCCACGATGCGCGTGTGGCGCAGTGCATTGCACCGGGTGCTGAGGGCCAAATCGGCTTCCAGCCCCTGCACCTCGGGCGCAAGCAGCCCCCAAATACATAGCAAACGCAGCCCATGAAAACACTTTTCTTTGCCTGGCGCTATCTATGGTCGCGGCCCTTGGGGGCGGCGCTCAATGTACTGCTGCTTAGCCTAGGGTTGGCCTCCATCACATTTTTACTGCTGGTGGGCCACCAGCTCAATAAAGCCTTTGATCGGGATTTGGCCGGTATCGATGCCGTAGTGGGTGCCAAGGGCAGCCCCATGCAGCTCATCTTGTCCGGGGTGCTTCATATCGACGTAGCGCCGGGCAACATTGCCTACAAAGCGGTGCGCGCGCTGGAAGCGCACCCGATGGTGCAAAGCACCATTCCCATCAGCCTGGGCGACAACTTGCGCGGCTTTCGCATCGTCGGCACATCGCACGCATACGTCCGCCATTACGAGGCGAAGCTGGCACAAGGCAAGCTGTGGGACAGCGGCACGCCCATGCAGGCGGTGGTGGGTGCTAGCGCAGCCCGCAAGTTGGGCATCGCGGTGGGAAACACCTTTGTCGGCACCCATGGCTTGGGCGCAGGGGGCCACCTGCATGGCGACACCCCCTACACCGTGGTTGGAATTCTGGCACCCAGCGCCAGCGTGCTGGACCGGCTGATTCTCACGGATACCGCCTCGGTGTGGAAAGTGCACGAGGATTACACCGCAGTGGATGACGATGACCGCAAGGCAATGCAAGACGAGCGCGAAATCACCATGGCGCTGGTGCAATACAAAACCCCCATGGCCGCGATGAGTTTTCCGCGCTATGTGAACAGCAACACCGAAATGCAGGCCGCCGCACCGGCGCTGGAAATCACAAGACTGCTCAACATGCTGGGCCTGGGCACCGACGTGCTACGCGCCTTTGCAGGCGTGCTGCTGCTCACCGCGGGCTTGAGCGTGTTCATTGCGCTATGGAGC
>JBIPME010000222.1:0-4233 GCA_044369275.1 Rhodoferax sp. | reverse complement strand
TCGGTGTTGGCGGGTGCGATGGAAGATTTTTTGTTGGATGAGCCCGATCACGTGCACTTTGCGGCTTTTGCGCTGCCCGAGCCAGCGGACCCAGCCCAGCACGCTGTGCGCGTGGCCGTGTGCCACCGGGCGGGCTTGCAGGCCATGGTGCAGGTGCTGGAAAAAGCGGGTTACCGCGTGACCCGCATCGTCGCCGAGTTTGCGCCGCTTAACGCAGCTGCGCCCGTGCAACCGGCGGTGGTGCATCTGGTTCAAGGCATGGAGCCTGCGCAAATGGTGCTGTGCACCGCGCACAGCGTGGCGGTGCTGCCGCTGGGAGCGGCTGCGGTGGCCTTAGCCCAAAGCTATGAACATGCCCAGGTCGATGCCGAACCCGCCGTGCTGGGGGCCGCAGAGCAGGCCTTTGGGGTGGGTGTGGAGCTGTTGCAACCTGCGCAGCGCTTGCTACAAGCGGTGCGCTCAGACTTCAATTTGGCCCAGGGTGAATTGCGCCCCTCGCAGGCCGAACGTGTCACCAAAGCGCTGGTGCGCGGTTGGCAAACTTGGTTCTACGCCCCGGCATGGCGGCCCGTGCGCTGGGGGCTTGCCGCACTGCTTTTAACCCAGCTGGTGGCGGTGAATGCGTTGGCCTACAAAGAAAAGGCTTTGCGCAACGACCAGCGTGCCGCCGTGCGTGCAGTGCTGTTGCAAACCTTTCCCCAAGTGCGGCTGGTGGTGGATGCACCGGTGCAAATGCAGCGCGAGCTCGATTTGCTGGCCCAGTCGCGTGGCGCGGGGGCCTCTGTAGGGCTCACGCAAGCCCTGATGACGGTTGCGCAAGTGGGCGCGCAGGCAGGCGCGCAGGGCCTGGTGGTGGATGCGGTGGAGGTGGTGGGCGATAGCGTGCGCCTGCAGTCCCTGCAATGGAATGACGCGGTGTTGCAGGCCCTGCGCGCTGCGTTTGCAGCACAGGGCTGCACGGTGCAGTTGCAAGGCAGTTGGCTGGTTGTGCAGCCCAAAGGAGTGGCTTGATGGCTGGGAATTTAGCGAACTCGGCTGTGCCGAACTCGGTGGTAGCGAACTCGGTTGGGAGCCGCGCCAAAGCCCAGTGGGCCAGGCTTGCACCGCGTGAGCAGCGTGGCCTGGTGTTGGCCGCGTTGGTCTGTGGTGCTTGGTTACTGTGGGGGGTGTTGCTAGCGCCGCCGCTGCGCACCTTGGCCAGCATGCCCAAGCAGCGTGCGGCATTGGATGCGGAGCTGGCCAGCATGCAGGCCTTGCAGCAACGTGCGCAGGCTTTGCAACAACGCAGCGCGGTGAGCCCGCAAGAGGCGACTGCGGCCCTGCAAAAATCCGTGGCCTTGTTGGGTGAGGGTGCCAAGCTGGGCGTGGTGGCCCCGCAAGCCACCTTGACCTTGCAAAAAGTACCGGCCCAGGCTTTGGCCCAGTGGCTGGCCCAGCCCGCCGCATTGAAACCCGTGGAGGTGCATTTGCAACGCAGCACCGCCTCTGCCGTGCCCGCTTGGGACGGCACGCTGGTGTTTCGCCTGCCTGCGGGGGCGCAACCCTGATGGCCAACAAGGTGTTTGCAAAACGGGTGTTCAAGCCCACTGTGGCCTATGCGGCCAAAGCCTCGGCGGGGTCGGCTACAGTGGCGGGTTCGGTCTGGGTGGGGATGGTGCTGGGTTTGCTCCTAGGTATTGCGGTGGCGCTGGTGGCCTTTGCCCCGGCGGTGTGGGTTGAGCGTGCGGTGCGCAGCGCCAGCCAAGGCCGGGTTCAGCTCTATGACAGCATGGGCACCGTTTGGAATGGCTCGGCGCAGTTGGCACTCACGGGGGGCCAAGGCAGCCGGGGCGGTTTGCGTTTGCCCGGTCGGGTGCAATGGCAGCTCAAGCTGGGCTGGGGGGTGCTGGACTTGGATTTGGGCGCTTCGTGCTGCACCAGCGCGCCTATGCACCTGCGCTTGCGCCCGGGTTGGCAACGCGCCACGGTGCAAATGCAGGCCCACCAGTCGCGCTGGCCCTCGGCAGTCTTGGCGGGTTTGGGCACGCCTTGGAACACCGTGCAATTGGATGGCCCCTTGGACCTGAGCACCCCCGGGTTCAGCTTGCAAGTCGCCTTAGACCGCTGGACCTTGGAGGGCAGTTTCCAAGTCCAGGCCCATGAAATCAGCTCGCGTTTGTCCACCTTGCGCCCTTTGGGCAGCTACCAATTTACGCTCCAAGGCGGCGCGCAACCCAGTGTGGACTTGCGCACTTTGCGCGGGAGCCTGCAACTCAGCGGGCAGGGGCGTTGGACCGCTGGGCGTTTGCGCTTTGAGGGGGCCGCCACGGCAGCGCCCGAGCATGCCGCAGAACTCAACAATCTTCTCAATATTTTGGGACGGCGCGATGGTGCGCGGTCTGTTATTACCTTAGGTTAGCCGTATGCAAGCTTTAACTCCTTCTTTTTCTTGGCGCTTGGCGCTGTTGTCTGCGGCTTTGCTGGGCGCTGCGTGGGCCCCTGGCGTATCGGCGCAAGCACCCACCAGCCCAGCCACGTCGGCCAAGTCGGCGGCCTCGGGGCGCGGGGCGCCTGTGACCTTGAATTTTGTGAATGCCGAAATTGAAGCCGTGGCCCGCGCCATGGGGGCGATTACGGGGCGTCAGGTGGTGGTAGACCCGCGCGTCAAAGGCAGCATTACCTTAACCAGTGACAAACCCCTGTCCCCGGCTGCGGCGTACAACCAATTCTTGGCGGCTTTGCGCTTGCAGGCTTTCACGGTGGTGGAGTCGGCGGGCTTGGACAAAGTGGTGCCCGAGGCCGATGCCAAATTGCAAAGCGGTGGGGTCAATGCGGGTGGTGCGGGCATCAGCGGCAACCAAGTGGTTACGCAAATTTTCAAGCTCAATTTTGAAAACGCCAACAACCTGCTGCCCGTGTTAAGGCCCTTGATCAGCCCCAACAACGTGATCAACGTCAACCCGGGCAACAACTCGCTGGTCATTACGGACTATGCCGACAATTTGCAGCGCATGGCCCGCATCATTGCTGCCAGCGATGTCTCTAACGCCACCGATTTGGAGATTTTGCCCCTCAAGCACGCCATTGCCAGTGACCTCGCCCCGCTGGTGCTGCGCTTGGTGGAGTCCTCCGCTGCGCCTGGGCTGGCCCAAGGCGTGATGGACACCTCGTTCAAAACCACCATCGTGGCCGAGCCGCGCAGCAACTCGCTGATCGTGCGTGCCGCCAATCCGGCGCGTTTGGCCATGGTGCGCGCCTTGGTGGGCAAGTTGGACCAAGCCAATGTGCAAAACAGCAGCGATAGCGGCAACATCCACGTGGTCTACCTCAAAAATGCGGACGCCACCAAGCTGGCAGCCACCCTGCGGTCCGTGCTCAGCGGCAGCACCACGCCCAGCTTGGGCAATGCCGGTGCCGCAGGCAACCCTGCTGCGGCGCAGGCGGCAAGTACCGCCAGCACATCGGGGCAAATTCAGGCCGACATCCCCACCAACTCCCTCATCATTACCGCGCCCGACCCGCAGTACCGCCAGTTGCGCGAAGTCATTGACAAACTCGACGCTCGGCGTGCGCAGGTGTTCATCGAAAGCCTGATTGCCGAGGTCAGCGCCGAGCGCATCGCCGAGTTTGGCGTGCAATGGCAAGGCCCCATTGGCAAAGCGGGCGACACCAACATTGGCTTGCTGGGCACCAACTTTGGCAGCGGTGGCAAAAACCTCCTGAGTTTGGCCCTAGGCGGGGCCAGTGGGGCGGTGCTGCCTGCCACCGGCTTGAACCTGGGCATTGCCGCGCAAAACAACGGTGTGTACAGCCTGGGCATGTTGGCCCGGTTTTTAGAGACCAATGCCGACGGCAACACCTTGTCTACGCCCAATTTGCTCACCTTGGACAACGAGGAGGCCAAGATCGTAATCGGCCAAAACGTGCCTTTTGTCACGGGCCAATACACCAACTCCAACTCGGGCGGAGCGGGCTCCGTCAACCCGTTCCAAACCATTGAGCGCAAAGACGTGGGCCTGACGCTCAAGGTCAAGCCCCAGATCAGCGAAAACGGCACCGTCAAACTGGCCATTTTCCAAGAGGTTTCCACCGTGGACCCGGCCAGCCGCAACTCGGCCAGTGGCCTGATTACCAACAAACGCTCTATCGAGTCCAATGTGCTGGTGGACGATGGCTCGATTGTGGTGCTCGGCGGCTTGCTGCAAGACGAATTCGCGGGCAACAAAGACCGGGTGCCCGGGTTGGCGGACATTC
>JBIPME010000220.1:0-4259 GCA_044369275.1 Rhodoferax sp. | reverse complement strand
CCCATGCAGCAGCATCCCTTCGATGTCGCCATGGGCTTGCAAGCGCAGGTGGACGGTGCTTACCTCGGCCACACCCACCCCGGCTACGCCAACATGGTGGGGCCTTTTGGCGGCATTACGGCGGCCCAAATGCTGCGGGCCGCCTTGCTGCACCCCCAGTGCTTGGGCGAGCCCCTGTCTTTGACGGTGAACTTTTGTGCCGCCGTGGTCGATGGCCCTTTTACGGTGCGCGCCCAACCCGTGCGCACCAACCGCTCCACCCAGCATTGGTGGATTGAAATGGCACAGCAAGGCCAGGTGGTCACCACGGCCAGCTTGGTCACCGCCGTGCGCCGCAGCACTTGGAGCGCC
Organism: Rhodoferax sp.; assembly: GCA_044369275.1. Classification (GTDB taxonomy): domain Bacteria; phylum Pseudomonadota; class Gammaproteobacteria; order Burkholderiales; family Burkholderiaceae_C; genus Allorhodoferax. The sequence continues at coordinate 3,908 of JBIPME010000220.1, read as the reverse complement.
GACGACACCCCGATGCCTAACGTCGCACCACCCGTTGAAGCGGTAGTTGAAGGACCAGTTAACGGACCCCTTAAAGTGTCCGTTGAAGTGCCGCCGATCAGCGCCCCAGCCAACCCCATAGCTTTTGTGGCGCGGTACGAAATACAGCCGCTGCTCGGTGATTTTCCCCGCACCTGGGATGGCCGCGAAAGCAGCAGCCTGAGCCAGTTTTGGGTGCGCGACCGGCCTGCGCGGGTGCTAGATTTTCCCGCGCTGGCCTGCATGGCCGACATCTTTTTCCCCCGCATCTACCTTCGCCGTGCGCTGCCAGTGCCCATTGGAACGGTCTCGATGACGGTGTACTTTCACGCCGATGCTGCACAGCTGCAGCACCATGGCGAGGGCTTTTTGCTGGGGCAAGCGCGTGCGCAAACTTTCCAAAATGGCTTCTTTGACCAGACTGCGCAAATGTGGACGCAGCAGGGAACCCTTTTGGCAACGACCCAGCAAATCGTGTATTACAAAGAATGACGGCGAAGCGCCCATTGCAAACCACCGTGCAAACCACCGTTGCGAACGGCAATTGCCAATGTCGATTGCCAATGTCGATTGCCAATGTCGATTGCCAATTACCATACCGCTTTCTCTGCGCCCGCAGAGTTCAGGTTTTCTCTTTCTAAGATGTTTATTTCAAAGGTTCTCCCATGCAAGACATACTGATTGACACCAACGACAACGTGATGACGTTGACACTCAACCGCGTAGACAAAAAAAATGCCTTCACCCAGGCCATGTACGCCGCCTGTGCGGACGCGCTCGAGGCTGCCGCAGCCGACGCAACCGTGCGTTGCGTGGTCATTCAAGGCCATGCCAGCGTGTTCAGTGCGGGCAACGACATTGCCGACTTCTTGCACAACCCACCCGCCAGCGAAGACGCCCCAGTGTTTCGCTTCTTGCGCGCGATTGCCACCTTCCCCAAGCCCTTGGTGGCCGCTGTTTGCGGCCCTGCGGTTGGCATTGGCACCACGCTGCTGCTGCATTGCGATTTGGTTTACGCCGGAGACAACGCGGCCTTCTCCATGCCGTTTGTGAACTTGGGCCTGTGCCCTGAAGCCGGTGCCAGTCTCTTGCTGCCCCAGCGCATTGGCTACCAGCGCACGGCGGAGTTGCTGTTGCTGGGCGAGCCTTTTATGGCAGAAACCGCATTGGAGATGGGCTTGGTCAACCGCGTGGTCCCGCCCAGCCAAGCCAATGCCGTAGCGCAAACGCAGGCCCGCAAACTGGCCGCCAAACCCATGGAAGCATTGACCGCCAGCAAACGCTTATTAAAGCAAGGCCAGGCCAAAGAATTGCTGGTGCGCATTGCCGAAGAGGGGCAAACCTTTGGGCGCCTGCTCCAAGCGCCCGCTGCCAAAGAGGCTTTTGGCGCATTCATGGAAAAACGCCACCCCAACTTCAATGGCCTTTAAAGCGGGGCGCTTGGGCCGCTGCTAAACCGGGTTGCTAGCAGCTTACGACCCTGGCTGGGTCGGCGTGGCATCGGCACTGGGGCGGTAGTTGACCAGCACAATGCCCAGCGCCACCAAACCCAGCGCCAAAGCCATAGTGAGCGTCACGGCTTCGCCCAGCCAGAGGTTGCCAAACAGCAGGGCAAACAAGGGCGTTAAAAACACAAACACCGAAAGCTTGGTGGCCGGGTAGCGGCCCAGCATCCACATCCAGATCAGGTAACTGGCAAATGCGCCCACCACCGTTTGCGTTGCCATGGAGCCTATGGCAAATCCGCTCCAGGGTTGCGACCAAGACTCACCCAAGCCCCAAGACAAAGCGCTGAGCACCACGGCACTGCAGGCCAGTTGGTAGAGCAAGAGTTTTTCGGGGGCGATGCGGCTCAGGCCGCTGATCCGAATAGTGACCGTGGTCAGCCCCCACATGGCGCCTGCGCCCAGGGCCAGTGCGTCGCCCAAAGAAGTGGTGCCCGCCAAGCCCTCGCGCAGGGCAAAGGCCACGGCCACAAACGCGCAGGCCAAGCCCAGCCACTGCAAGGGCCGCAGCCGTTCTGAGGGAATCAACCAAGGCACCAAAACCGCAACCCAAAACGGCGCGGTGTACAAAAACACCGTCATGCGCGAGGCCGAGGTGCTGCGCAGCCCCGAGTAAACCAAGGCGAACTCTGCCGAAAACAGGCACCCCGCCAAGAGCCCCACCCAAAAACTGCCATCGCGCTGCCACCACCGCAGCCCGCGCCAGTGGCACCACAGGAGCAACAACACCGTGGCAGCCACGCTGCGCACGGCGGCTTGAAAAACCGGGGGCAGGTGCTCTAGGGTGGCTTTGACCAGCACTTGGTGAAAGCCCCAAAACATGCAGCACACCAGCAACAGGCCGACGGCCAAGGTGTCCATGTGCGCCTTGCGTACAGGTTGGGAAGTGGTCATGCGGTGGGCCTCCTGAGGTCAAAGTGGTGGTGGTTAACGTGGTGTTGTTCAATCACGCAGCAGCATGGCTGAGCCTGGCTGAAGGCGCAGCTGGGGGTGTGGCCAGAGTGTCGCTAAGGTGTACCCGCGTTCAGCTGAGCCGTTGAGGGCTGCGTTGGCGGCAACGTTACCACAGGGTGATCTACTGGGACCAAGGGGCCTAGGAATGGCTCCTAAATCGTGGCGTGGCCAAGGATAGGAATTCCAACCCCATGAGGCCACGCATGCCACAGGCAGCCGCAGGTGGCCTCAGTACGGGGTGCGGTGTGGGTTGGCTTGATGGCCGTTGCCAAGGCCTTGCCCCCAAATAGACCGAAACAGACCAAGCGCGTTTCGGCTCTTGATCTGGCGACACCGTCGCGGCAATTGGGTTGGTCGCATTTTTTGCTGGTGTTGGTCGCGGGCTTCAGCTTCATAGCCTGTCAAAAACGCATGCCTGTGGGCGGCGAAGATTGCTTTCTCGACCTCTTGTTTTTCCCTCGCGGACGCAAGCGATTGATTGCCATTGAACTCAAGCTGGGCGATTTCAAGCCCGCAGACAAAGGGCAGATGGAGCTGTATCTGCGCTGGCTGGACAAACATGAGCGCCAACCCGGCCAAGACAGGCCACTCGGTCTGGTGACTACGAGGATGCGGGTTGGGTGGGGGTATGGGCGGCTGGGGTAGGCGTGCGTAGAACTTATGCGGCAGCGCGCTTGGGCGTGGCCTGATTGGTGCGGCTCGTTAAATCACCCGTTGCCCGAGGCTTGCGAACCAGCCTGATTTCTAGCTTGCAACCCAAGGCATCGGCGTACTTGGTCAGCGTAGCCAGCGACGGCGAGTGCTTGCCACTGCCGGACTCCATCCGTGCCACGGCAGATTGGGTGGTGCCGATTTTTTCGGCCACCTGCGCTTGGGTCAGGCCTTGCGAAGTGCGGGCCTTCAAGAACTCATCCAACAGAGAAAATTCGTCACTCAGTTTGTCGAATTCGGCTTTGACAGCGGCATCGGCCAGTGCTTTGGTGCGCAGTTGTTTATGTGTCAGCATGTTTCCACTCCTTCATTCGCTTGCGTGCAAGCGCTAATTCTTTGGGCGGTGTGTGGGGCATTCCTAAATCTGGGCTGAATTCCATCATGCGATCAGTGCAATGAAAGTACCTTGCCAAGATGCCGGGCGGTAGAGCCAGCACATCAGCCTGCAACTTTTCATCGTGATATTTGATGTCCCACTTCATAGATTGAATATAGCATTTTTGAGATAATTTAATGTTGAGTTTTGCCACTGCTGGCCTCGCGCTTGCTCGACGGCCTGGACGGCAGCGTGGCCCGCCTGACCCAACCCACCGACGCGGGCGGCTTCCTGGACATCGCGCTCGACTTCGTGTTCTACGCCGCCATCCCCCTGGCCTTTGCAGTGGCCAACCCCGCCACCAACGCCCTGCCCGCCGCCGCCCTGCTGGCCAGCTTCATCGG
>JBIPME010000489.1:0-2724 GCA_044369275.1 Rhodoferax sp. | reverse complement strand
AGCGTGCTTGACGACAGCGGCAAACTGCTGTCTAAAAACGCCGACGGCACAGGCGGCATGGGGGCCGATGCTGAGCAACTCCAGTACGTGCAAAACCTAGAAAATGTGTACAGCCAGCGCATTATGGAAATTTTGGAGCCCATCGTGGGCAAGCAAAATGTGCGTGCCCAAGTCACCGCGGAGTTGGACTTTTCGCAGTCAGAGTCCACCACCGAGTCGCACCAGCCCAACCAAACACCCCAGTCTGGCGCAGTGCGCAGCCAGCAGCTCATGGAGAGCGTGAACGGCCAAACACCGAGCGGCCCCAGCGGCATACCCGGTGCCACCACCAACCAGCCACCGGCCCCGCCCGCAGCGCCTGTGAACGGCCAAGCCCAAGCCCTCACGCCCGCCAGCAACAACAGCAGTGCGGCCAACGGTGCGACCAGCAAGAAAGAGTCCATCATCAACTACGAGGTGGACAAAACCGTCAAAGTCGTCAAAGGCGCCACGGGCATTGTCAAACGCATCAACGCCGCGGTGGTGCTCAACAACCAGTCGGTCACCGACGAGTCCGGCAACGTGACATCCGTGCCCTTAACCGAGGCCCAGCTCGAAAAAATGACCGCCTTGGTGCGCGAAGCCGTGGGCTTTAACAAAGACCGCGGCGACTCGGTGAACCTGATGAACGCACCGTTCGTGGTGGACAGCAACAAAGGCCAAGAGACTGTCTTCTGGCGCAGCCCCGAAATGCTGCAAATGGCACACAGCTTTGCCTGGCCCGTGGGACTGTTGCTTGTCACCCTCGTAGTGTTGTTCGGCTTCGTTCGCCCTGCTATGAAGAAAATGAACCAACCCGCAACCACGCCAGAGACCCTTGCCGAAGCACAGGCCTTGGCCTTGGCCCAAGGCCAAGGTGCCGGACTCAATGCCCTCGAAGACGACAGCCTAGACCGCCCACAGCTCACCGGCCCCGATGGCCAAGTGATCGACCCAAGCCGCGAAGCAGCCCAGCTGCGCCTCGAAGAGGCCCGTAGGTTGGCACGCGAAAACCCACTGGCAGTCGCCAACATCATGAAATCATGGATTAACGGAGAGGCCCAACCGAGCTAAGTTCGGACGGAGAAAATACGATGACAAACGAAGACGGTGTACAAGACGCAGCAATTTTCATGATGTCTCTGGGCGAGACGGATGCGGCAGAAGTGTTCAAACACTTCTCCCCCAAAGAAGTGCAAAAGCTCGGCGAGGTTATCGCCAAGACCAGCCAAGTCAGCCGCGAACGCGTGGAAGGCGTGATCAACAAATTCCTGCAAGTGGCCGACTCGCAAAGCCTGCTGGTGGCCAACTCCAGCGACTACGTGCGCAACGTGCTCAAACTCGCTTTGGGCGACGACAAAGCCACCCTGTTGGTGGACCGCATCTTGCAAGGCAGCGATGTCTCGGGCATTGAGAGCCTCAAGTGGATGGACGCGCTCTCCGTGGCCGAACTGCTGCGCAATGAGCACCCGCAAATTGTGGCCGCCATTGTGGTGCACCTAGAGCCCGACCAAACGGCCGAAGTGCTCAAACACCTCACCGAACGCCAGCGCAACGAAGTCATGCTGCGCGTGGCCACCATGGAAGGCATACAGCCCATTGCGCTCAAAGACTTGAACGAAGTCCTCTACCGCGTCTTGGCCGGTGGCGACAAAGTGCGCAAAGCCTCGCTCGGCGGCGTCAAAACAGCGGCAGAAATTGTCAACCTCATGGGCACGGCCATCGAGGGCACGGTGCTGGAATCGATTCGCAGCGTCGATGCCGATTTGGCCCAGAAAATCATGGACAAAATGTTCGTCTTCGACGACGTTATTTTGCTCGACGGCAAGTCAATACAGCGCCTGCTGCGCGACGTCACCAGCGACATGCTGATCGTCGCCCTCAAAGGCGCACAACCCGAGTTGAAGGAAAAAATCCTCAGCAACATGTCCGTGCGTGCGTCCGCCTCCATGCGCGAAGACCTGGAGTCGCGAGGCCCCATGCGCCTGTCCGAAGTGGAGGCGCAACAAAAAGAAATTCTCAAAATCGTTCGCCGCCTTGCCGACGAAGGCGAAATCGTTATCAGTGCTGGAGGTGGCGAAGACGCCATGGTCTAATGTCAAGAGCCCATTCAAGTTACATCCCCGCAGACCAAGTCACCGACGTGCGTGGCTGGGAGTTCGACCTGGTCACCAGCACCGAAGTGGTGCAGCCCCGCCAACTCAAAGCCGAACAACAAGCCCAAGTCCAAGCCCAAGCCCAGGCGCAAGAACTGCTGCGCTTAGAAAGCTCGCGCCAAAGCGCCCAGCAAGAAGGCTACACCCAAGGCTACTCCGCCGCCTACAGCGTGGGCTACGAAGAAGGCTTTGCCGCCGGCCAAGCCCAAGCCAGTGCCGAGGGCGAACGCCAACTCCAAGCCTACCGCGAAACCCAAGGCAAAGAATCCGCCGATGCGCTGCTGAACGTGGTGGACGCGGCCCGCACCCAACTCCAAGCCGCTGAACACGCCATTGCCAAAGCCGTGCTAGAAATGGCCTGCGGCTTGGCCAAACAAGTCCTGCGCCAAGAACTGCGCCAACCTGTAGAGCGCCTAGAGCGCGTGGTGCACGAGGCACTGGGCCTGCTCATGGCAGACAGCCAAACCGCCCTCATTCGCCTCAACCCCCAAGACCTCGAAGCGTTCGCAAAGCAGTTCGAACCCCAGCTCCAACAAGCCTTTGGCCACTT
>JBIPME010000217.1:0-4288 GCA_044369275.1 Rhodoferax sp. | reverse complement strand
ATTGGGCTCATTAAGCCATAAAACCATCTGTGATTAAGCCACAAAAAGGAAGTGTAATAACAAAACTTCTACAAGATCAATAACTTGCAAGCCACAGTTAAAGAATTAAGTTGTTATCCGTCACTTATTGTTTTTTTTGGCTTTAAGAAAGTGGAATTTGTTTTTTCAACACAACACTAACTTGCCCGCACAGCGCTCTTGGGTCGGAATGCTTGGCATACCGCGTCCACCGTCTCCAAATAGGGGCCACCGATGAGGTCGATGCAGTAGGGAACTGCCGCAAAAATGCCAGGCACAAGGGGCGCGCCTTGTGCGTCGCGCAGCCCTTCCAGCGTTTGCGCAATGGATTTTGGCTGCCCGGGCAGGTTGATGACCAAGGTTTGGTGCCGAATGACCGCCACTTGCCGCGACAAAATGGCGGTGGGCACAAACTCTAGGCTAATGCGGCGCATTTGTTCGCCAAAGCCTGGCATTTCTTTGTGCGCAATGGCCAGGGTTGCCTCAGGGGTGACATCGCGCAGTGCGGGGCCTGTACCCCCGGTGGTAAGCACCAAGTTGCAGTGCTGCGCGTCTACCAAGTCGATTAAGGTGGCTTGGATTTGGTCTTGCTCATCGGCAATCAGGCGCTCTTCGAAGCTAAGCGGGTTGTGCAATGCGCGGCTGAGCCAGTCGCGCAGCGCGGGGAGTCCCAGGTCTTGGTACACACCACGGCTGGCACGGTCACTGACAGAAACGATGCCGATTTTGACGGCACAGGGCGAAGGGTTTGGGGGCGTCATACGTCACCGGGCTCCTCTGTCTCGGTATCAGTTGCGGTATCGGTGCCGGTGTGGGTGTCAGCTGAGGTCTGCGCTTGTGCGCCAGCAAGCTGTTCGCGCACGTGTTGAAACAGGTCGCGGTATGCACGCCCATGGCGCACGGCCCCGGTTGGAATATCGGGTTTGGCGTCTTTGCGGGCTTGGCGCACCATGGCACGCAGTTGCTGGCTATCGGTCTGCGGGCTGAGGCGCATCCATTCCTCTAAAGCGGCGTCGTCTGCCATCAAACGGTCGCGCCAAACTTCACTTTGGTGCAGCAGCAGCGTTTCCTGGGCAGAGGGCATGAACTGCGCTTCAATCGCAGCGCGCACTTGGGCCAGCTGGGTCGCGTCGAGCAGCCGCATGAGTTTGCCAATGAATTGCATTTGCCGCCTTCGCCCCTCGAAGTTGCTAATGCGTTTGGCCTGCGCAACAGCGTCGACCAATTTATCCGAGAGGTTTAAGGTGCGCATGGCCTCGGCGCGCAGCGTCAGCAAATCTTCGCCTAATTTTTGTAGCTCTGTACTTTCTCGCTTGAGGTCGGTGCGGGTGGGCTCATCGGTACCTTTGAGCTCGCGCTTGTATTCCAAATCCAGCGCGCTACCTTCGGCGACGAACTGCCCTTTGACGTAATAGCCTTTTTTCAATTTTCTTGACATAGCCAAGTATCATAGCCTCCGCTATGAAAAAACCTATTTCCACCTCTTCCGCCCCATCCGCACCGTCCAAGACGCCCGCATCTTCGGCGTCCTCTACTGCCAATCGCGGTTTCGCCTACACCTTGCCATTTTTCGCGTCCTTGGTCGACCAGGCACTCGATGTCGCCAAAAAGCTAGGTGCCAGCGACGCTGCAGCCGATGTGTCTGAGAGTTGCGGGCTGAGTGTTTCGGTTCGCAATGGCGAATTGGAGAATGTGGAGCGCAACCGCGACAAGTCCTTGGGCGTGACCGTCTACCTCGGGCAGCGCCGAGGCAACGCCAGCACCTCTGATTTTTCCGATGCGGCGATTGCCCAAACCGTGCGGGCAGCTTTGGATATTGCGCGCTTTACGGCGCAAGATGCGTTTGCCAATTTGCCCGATGAAAAAGACATAGCGCCTGCCAGCGAGCGCGAGCGTGCTTTGGATTTGTTCTTCCCTTGGGAGATTGACAGCCACGGTGCCGCCCAAATCGCCATGGCCTGCGAAGCCGCTGCCCTGCAAGTGGACCGGCGCATTAGCAACAGCGAGGGGGCCGCAGTCTCGGCCCAGCAGTCACAATTTTTCAGCGCCCACACGCACGGCTTTCGGGGCGGCTACGCCAGCTCTCGCCACTCGCTGTCGGTGTCGCCCATTGCGGGTACGGGCGACGATATGCAGCGCGACGCGTGGTACAGCTCCATGCGCTGCGCCCAAGATTTGGCCTCGCCAGACGCCATTGGGCGCTATGCGGCAGAGCGCGCTTTAAGCCGTTTGGGTGCACGGCGCATCCCCACCCAGCAATGCCCGGTGTTGTTTGAGTCGCCCTTGGCGGCAGGTTTATTGGGCACCTTTGTGCAGGCCGTTAGTGGTGGCGCACTGTACCGAAAAAGCTCTTTCCTCTTGGATTCTTTAGGCAAACAAGTGTTTCCCAAACACCTTGATATTTTTGAAGACCCCTTTGTTTTGCGCGGCAAAGGCAGCTCGCCTTTTGACGATGAAGGGGTGCGGGTACAAGCCCGCCAAGTGGTGAACGCTGGCAAAGTGCAGGGGTATTTCTTAGGCAGCTACTCAGCGCGCAAATTAGGCATGCAAACCACAGGCAACGCGGGTGGCTCGCACAACTTGGTACTGACTTCACGCCTAACGCGCCCCGAGGACGACTTGGACGCCATGTTGAAAAAACTAGGCACGGGCCTGCTGGTCACAGAGCTGATGGGGCAAGGGGTGAATTACGTCACCGGGGATTACTCCCGGGGGGCGAGCGGTTTTTGGGTTGAAAATGGCCAAATTGCCTACCCGGTGCATGAAATCACCATCGCAGGCAATATGAAAGCCATGTTCAAAGGCATTGAGGCCATTGGCGCAGACCTGTACAACTACGGCGCCAAAAGCGTGGGCTCCATCTTGATCAACCGCATGCAGATTGCGGGCACCTGAAAGAGCCCGATACCAACGGGCTCAATAGCGCCAAGTAGCGCCAAGTAGCGCCAAGTAGCGCCAAGTAGCGCCAAGTAGCGCCAAGCTTTTATGCCAAGTTAACCAGCGTTTCGCGCTGCGTATGGCGGTGCAGCGCGACCGCAGCAATCAAAGCCACCGCGCCTGCACTGCTGTCTTGGCTTGGAATGCGCAGCAGACCGGGCGCGCTCATGTACTGGGGCACATAGTCTTCCAACGCGGCATTCAACAATGTGTCCGCCACGCCCAGCGCCATAATGGTTTTGCCGTGCTGGTATTGGTCAAAAATATAGGCCTGCACCACCTGCAACTGGCGCAAGGTTTGAACCGAGGCCTGCCCATCGGCCAAAACCAGTGCATCGAACAAAACCCCCGGCGAATTCTCTAAAGAACCTTGGGCGTGCAGGGGCTCACCATCGCTGGTATTGACCCGGCCCAAACGGGGGGCGATGAGTAGCGGCACTGCGCCTGCCCTGTGCAGCGCCGCAGTCAAAGTTCGAACCGATTCACCCACTACACCGTCCGCCACCAAAATGGCGATTTTACGGGTGCGAATGCCCCCATCACCGGGCAGCGCGGTCAGGGACAAACTGGGCGAGTAACGCACTTCGGGCGCTGCGATTTGCCCCTCTGCCAAGGCTTTTTCCAGCGCTTTGGGCAGCGCCAAGCCCAGGCCTTGGGCCACCGTGCTGGCCAACTCCTGCGACACATTGCGCAACGAGGCGAGCACACGCAGCTGAATTTCAACCACGCCCAGTTTGCTCAACTCAAAGCGAAACGCCGCAGCAATATGGGCTTTTTCTGGTGCAGTTTGGCTCTCATAAAACAGGCTGGCTTGGGTGTAATGGTCTTTGAATTTTTCAGGCTTGGCACGCAGCTTTTCCGTGGCGTTGGGGTCCAGCCCTTGGGCAAAAGTGGTAAAGCCCGCCGCACCGGCTTGGAACGGGCAGCCACCGCCCAGAGAATTGGGCTCGTACGAAACGCGCCCTTGGGGCACGGTGATGCGGTGGATGCCATCGCGTTGGTTGTTGTGCGGCGCAACGCGGGGCGCATTGACCGGTATCTCATGAAAATTCACCCCGCCCAAGCGCGAAATTTGGGTATCCACGTACGAATGGTTGCGCCCGGCCAGCAAGGGGTCGTTGCTGAAATCAATGCCCGGCACGATGTTGGCCGTGCAAAACGCCACCTGCTCCGTTTCTGCAAAAAAATTGTCGGGGTTGCGGTTCAGCACCATGCGCCCAACGGGACGCAGCGGCACCAACTCGACGGGAATGATTTTGGTTGCATCCAACACGTCGAAGCTAAAACCCTGCGCCTGCGCCTCGGTAAAAATTTGCAAATTAAGCTCCCACTC
>JBIPME010000248.1:0-3960 GCA_044369275.1 Rhodoferax sp. | reverse complement strand
CTTATCGTTAATTTTTATATTTTACTGAAATTTTAAGTCGTTATGCGATTACGTTTCTTAGTACTTTCTATTTTTGCATTCGCATTTTCGGCGCATGCTGGTTTGTTTGATGACGATGAGGCAAGGCGTGCCATACTTGATTTGCGTCAAAAAATGGATTCCTTAAAGCAAGAGTATTCTGAGAAGCTTGGGGAGCAGAATAAAATTTTCGGAGAGGACAATTCGCAGCTCAAGCATAGCTTTTTAGAAGTACAGAGCCAATTAGATGTACTGCGATCTGATTTGTCTAAATTGCGCGGGCAAAATGAAATACTGTCTCGCGAACTTGCGGATACGCAACGCAAATTAAAAGATCAGTTACAAATTGTGGATGATCGCTTGAAGAAGTTTGAGCCCACTAAATTGTTAGTGGACGGGCGTGAGATAGTGGTTGAGCCATCAGAAAAAAAAGATTTTGATGCGAGTTTAACGATTTTTCGGCGAGCGGATTTTCCAAATGCAGTGACTGCTTTTGTGGATTTTCTTAGTCGAAATCCACAAACCGGCTACCGCCCTTCGGCTTTATTTTGGCTTGCCAATGCACAATATGCTACGAAAGATTATAAAAGTGCCATGGCAAATTTTCGCAGTATGCTCAGCATAGCGCCAGACCATCTGCGTGTGCCTGAAGCTTTGTTGGCAATTTCCAATTGTCAATTGGAGTTGAAGGACACCAAGGGTGCAAGAAAAACTTTAGAAGATTTGATGGACAGTCATCCTTCTAGTGAAGCCGCCGCAACCGCTAAGGACAGACTGGCGCGTTTCAAATAATGCGATTGATCAAGTTTTTTGGCAGGATTGCCTTTTTTAGGTCATTTCTAAATCTATCCAATAGGCTGTTTGCTGTTCAATGCGCTAAGGCGGCAGTTTTTATGCGCATTTTGTATCTTTAATTTCATGAATGCATCAATTAATGTGGATCGACGCTTTTCGGGTCTTGAGCGACTCTATGGTTCAGATGCTGCAAGATTAATACGGAATGCGCATGTCGCCGTGATTGGTATTGGGGGCGTAGGTTCTTGGGCTGCAGAGGCCTTGGCCAGAAGTGGGGTGGGGCGCATCACTCTTGTAGATATGGATCACATTGCAGAATCTAATATCAATCGCCAAATTCATGCAACGACCATGAGTATCGGCCAATCTAAAGTGCTTGCAATGCAAGAGCGAATATTTTCCATTAATCCACTTTGTAAGGTTGAGGTTGTGGATGAATTCGTTGATTCTTCTAACTGGCCCAACTTATTGCCAGATGGTGTGGATGCTGTTATAGATGCATGTGATCAAGTAAAAGCAAAAATTGCTATGGCGTATTGGGCTATGGCAAATAAGCTTATTTTTATTTCAGTAGGGGCGGCTGGAGGGAAAAAATTCGCACACCAGGTGGATATTGATGACTTGGCGCATACAACACACGATCCCTTACTTGCAAAAGTGCGCTATAGTTTGCGCAAAGCATATGCTGCTCCTAAAAATGGAAAGAAAATGGGCATTGCTTGTGTATTCAGCAAAGAACCTGTTTCTCTTTCCGACGCTACCTGTACACTGCAATCGGACAATGGCTTGAACTGCCATGGTTATGGTTCGCTGGTGTCTGTAACAGCGACGTTTGGTTTGTGTTCAGCGGGATGGGTTGTTGAAAAAATTTTTCAACAAAGTCGGAAAAAGCAAAAATAAAGAGTTATAATTTGAGGCTCAGCAGATGACAATTAAATAAAAAAGTTGTTATTTGACGGGACGTTAGCTCAGTTGGTAGAGCAGCGGACTTTTAATCCGTTTGTCGTGGGTTCGACCCCCGCACGTCCCACCAGTTTTTAAAAACACTTAGATCGTCAAGATCTAAGTGTTTTTTTGTTTCTGGGTAGCCGTGGTAGAGTTTTTATCTGCGTCTGTGCGAGCTAAATCGGTTGATTGGTTTAGGCTGTTAAGGGTGACTTTTTAGCTCGAACCACTATTTACTAGGTTCCTCTATGTCTGTACGACTCTCGTTTTTTCTGCGTGGTGTACGTGATACGTTTCCTATGCTCTTAGGCGCAGCACCTTTTGGACTTGTTTTTGCTGCACTGGCCATTTCAAGTGGGATACCTGCTTGGGCAACTATGGCACTATCCGCTTTGGTGTTTGCGGGATCTTCTCAGTTTGTAGCCATTAGTTTAATTGCTAGTGGTGCAGCTATACCTACACTTTGGCTGACTACTTTTATCGTCAATTTGCGGCATGCACTTTACAGCGCCACGCTGTTGCCTTATGCACGTCAATATCCAGCGCGTTGGCGTTGGATATTGGCATTTTTATTAACAGATGAAACCTTCGCCGTTGTTGAGTACAAGTTGCGCCAAAAGCTGAACCATGAAGAGGCTGCTTGGTATTGGCTCGGATCTTCTTTGGCAATGTATGTTAATTGGCAAATATGGACGATGCTTGGAATTTTGGTTGTAAAGAGTGCACCATTTTTATCTTCCCTAGGTTTGGATTTTGCAATGGTTGCCACTTTTGTTGCTATTGTGGCGCCTCAACTTCGCACACGTCCACTCTTGTTGGCCGCATTGGTATCGGGTGGCACTGCATTTTGTGCACGGCACTTGCCTTACAACTTTGGGTTGATTTTAGGGGTTGTATTGGGTATCTTGACTGGTGTTTTACTTGAAAAGCATTCCAAACGATCGCAGTAGCGCTTTAAAGGAGTAGAAGATGAATTGGGCGTTATTTTTTAGTATTTTGGGTATGGTGGTCGTTACATACGGTTTGCGATTGAGCTTTTTGGTATTTGGACACAAATTGGCTTTTCCGCAGTGGTTGGAACGTTGTTTACGCTATGTACCAACTTGTGTGTTAACGGCGCTTATTGTGCCAATGACTTTAGCACCGAAGGGCGCGATAGATTTCTCATTGCGCAATCCGTATTTATTTGGTGCATTGATTTGTGCAATTGTGGCATTTTTTAGTCGAAATGCCCTGGCAGCTATTTTGGTTGGGTTTTTTGTTTTTGCTTTTTGTCGTTATTATTTGAATTAGTTAGTACTTTTGAGAATTAAAGACTTGACTTGTTTGACTCTTAGCGCGCTATGGGTAAATTTATTTCCTAAAGCTTGATTTGCTTTTACTTGAATGATCGAACAATGTCTTTGGAAACTCGATGGCTGTATTGAATGGTGAAGATACTGCATTTATGCGGTTGGCTTTGGCGCAGGCTAAATTGGCGGCGCATGCTGGGGAAGTTCCCGTTGGGGCGGTATTGGTCAAGGATGGAGAAGTGCTGGCAGAGGGTAGGAATGCTGTTATAGCTGCACACGATCCAACTGCGCACGCTGAAATCCTAGCAATGCGCTCTGCGGGTATTGTTTTGAAAAATTATCGCCTAGAGGGTTGTACGCTGTATTGCACCCTAGAGCCGTGTGCGATGTGCGCAGGTGCTTTGTTGCATGCACGATTGCACCGTGTGGTGTTTGGTGCGCATGATGAAAAAATGGGTGCAGCTGGGTCTGTTTTGAATTTATTTGCAGAACCTTGTTTAAACCACCGTACGATATTGCGGGGCGGCGTGTTGGCGTCTGAATGCGCTCAAATTTTACAGCTGTTTTTTCAATCGAGAAGAGCCATCAAGCGGATGCAGGCTATTCCTTTGCGCGAGGATGCGTTGCGTACACCGGTCAGCCGCTTCGATGAATTACCTTTGCGGGTCTGGCAGGAGCGCTATGTGCAAGATTTGCCGAATTTGCAAGGCTATCGTATGCATTATGTTGATGAAGGCCCTGCGTGCAGTGTCCCAGTTTTTCTGTGTTTGCACGATAGCCAGACATGGAGTGATGCTTTTTCTTCTATGTTCACTGTTTGGCTTGCTGCAGGGGCACGGCTGCTGGCACCAGATTGCATTGGTTTTGGTAAAAGCGATAAGCCTAAGCGTGAATCTGTACACACCTTGGA
>JBIPME010000500.1:0-4296 GCA_044369275.1 Rhodoferax sp. | reverse complement strand
GACGTCTTTGCCGCTGACAACAGCGTTGTTGCTGGCCGTGACGTTGCCGCTATTGCTCAACGTGTTGTTGGAAACCATGCTGACGTTGTTGCTCGCGTTGACATTGCCGGTGTTGGTCAGGTTATTGCTTGCTTCAACGGTCACGTTGGCGCCAGTCACATTCCCTGCGTTGCTCACGTTGTTGGCGCTCATATTGACGTTGTTCACCGCGGTGACATTGCCGGTGCTCAAGGTGTTGTTGGCGTTGAGCGTGACGTTGCCTGCTGAGACGTTGTTCAACGTCAAATTGCCTTTGGTGGCGTTCATCGTGAGGTTGTTGGTCGCGTTGACTGAGCCGTTGTTGCTGATGTTGCCGCCGGTGACGTTGACGTCCGTGCCACGGATGGTGCCGTTGTTGGTGATGTTGCCGGTCGCGTTCAAGGTGACGTTGGTGCCGTTGACGTTGCCTTGATTGTCAATGGTGCCTGTGGCGTTGACCGTGACGGTGGTGTTGCCCGTCAAGTTGCCGGTGTTGCTGACGTTGCCTGCATTGACCGTGAGGTTGTTGTTGGCCGTTGCGTTGCCTGCGTTGCTCACGTTGGTGGCGTTGATGTTGATGTTGTTGCCAGTCAAGTTGCCGGTGTTGCTGACGTTTGGCGCGTTCAAGTTGGTGTTGTTGACCGCATTGATGGTGCCAGCGTTGCTTAAGTTGTTGGTTGCATTGACGGTGGTGTTCAAGCCGCTGATGTTGCCGGTGTTGTTGACGTCTTTGCCGCTGACAACGGCGTTGTTGCTGGCCGTGATGTTGCCGCTGTTGGTCAGGTTGGCGCTGGCGTTCAGGCTGATGTTGGCAGCAGAGATGTTGCCGGTGTTGTTGATGTCTTTGCCCGTTAAGGTGGCGTTGGTCACGGCGGTGACATTGCCGGTGCTCAAGGTGTTGTTGGCGTTGAGCGTGACGTTGCCTGCTGAGACGTTGTTCAAGGTCAAGTTGCCAGCCGTGGCGTTCATGGTCAAGTTGTTGCTTGCGTTGACGGAGCCGTTGTTGCTGATGTTGCCGCCTGTGACGTTGACATCGGTACCACGGATGGTGCCGTTGTTGGTGACGTTGCCGGTGGCGTTGATTGAGAGATTGCCGTTGCCAATGATGCCGTCGTTCACGACGTCGCCCGTGGTGTTCACTTGCGTGTTGGCCACGCCTGTGATGTTGCCGGTGGCGCTGTTGCTCACATTACCTGCTTGAACGGTGACGTTGTTGCTGGCCGTGACGTTGCCGCTGTTGGTCAGGTTGTTGGTGGCGTTTAGGTTGACGTTGCTACCTACAACATTGCCGCTGGTGTTGATGTTGACCGCGTTCAAGCTGGCGTTACTCACGGCTGTGACGTTGCCTGCTGTGAGGTTGTTGGCCGCGGTGGCGCTGATGTTGCCGCCAGTGACATTACCCAAAGTCAGGTTTTGTGCTCCGATGGTGACGTTGGCGCTGCCCGTGCTGTTGGCGTTGACCGTGCCGGCAACCGTGTTGTTCAAGTTGCTCACATTGATGTCACGGGTTGCGGTGAGGTTCATGTCTTGTGAGATGTTGAGCTTGGTGCCCGCGTCTTGGCTGATGTTGCCTGCGGTTGCGTTGGCTGTGAGGCTGGCGCTGGTGGTGATGTTGCCCAAGAGGATGTTGGCGCCAGTCAAGTTCACTTGCGAGCCGTTCATGGTGCCTGCGTCGACCAAGCCGGTCATGTTGACCGTGATATTGCCACGGTTCATTAGGCCGTCGTTGGTCAAGTTGCCGCCGGTAACAGTTGTGCTGGTGTTGCTGGTCACGTTGCCGGTGTTGCTGACGTTGTTGGCATTGAGGACGATGAGATCTGCGCTCATGTTGCCTGAGTTGGCCAGGTTGTTGGTGGCATTGGCGCTGATGTTGTTGGCGCTGATGTTGCCGATGTTGCTGATGTTGTTGCCCGTCAACGTTGCGTTGTTGGTGGCGTTGACGTTGACCGTGGTCAAGGTGTTGCCGGCGTTCAAGCTGACGTTGTTGGCGCTGGCGTTGGTCACGTTCAAGCTGCCGACCGTGGCGTTCATGGTCAGGTTGTTGGTGGCGGTGACGTTGCCAGTGCTGGTGATGTTGGTACCGGTCATGTTGACGTTGGTGCCATTGACATTGCCCTCGTTGCTGATGTTGCCGCCAGTGAGCGTGGCGTTGTTGGTGGCATTGATGCTGCCGGTGTTGTTGAGCGTGGTGCTGGCAACGGTGCTCACATTGTTGCCGGTGAGGTTGCCTGAGTTGCTCACGTTATTGCCTGTGATTGTGGCGTTGTTGGTCGCGCTGATGGTGCCGTTGCTCACAATATTGGTGCCGTTCAGACGCACATCGGTGCCGTTGACGGTGCCGTTGTTGCTGATGTTGCCGGTGGCATTGAGCGTGACGTTGCCGTTGCCGATGATGCCGTCATTGCTGATGTTGCCTGCGTTGACCACGGTGTTGGCCGTGCCGGTGATGTTGCCGGTGGCCGTGTTGATCACGTTGTTGGCTTTTACCGTGACGTTGTTGCTTGCCGTGGCATTGCCTGCATTGGTCAAGTTATTGGTCGCGTTTAAGTTGACGTTGGTGCCAGTCAAGTTGCCGGTGTTGCTGATGTTGCCGCCATTCAAATTGGTGTTGTTGGTGGCGCTGATGTTCCCCGCATTGGTCAAGTTGTTGGCGGCACTCACGGTGATGTTCAAACCGCTGATGTTGCCCGCGTTGCTGATGTTGTTACCGGTCAAGACCGCTTCGTTGCCTGCCGTCACATTGCCGGTTGTCAAGGTACTGCCCGCGTTCAGCGTGACATTGTTGGCCGTGGCGTTGGTGACGTTCAAGTTGCCGGTTGTTGCGTTCATGGTCAAGTTGTTGACCGCGCTGACATTGCCCGAACCTGTGATGTTGCTGCCGGTCATGTTGACGTTGGTGCCGTTGACATTGCCCGCGTTGCTGATGTTGCCGCCTGTTACGGTGGCGTTGTTGGTCGCATTGATGCTGCCGGTGTTGTTCAAGTTGTTGGCGGCCGATACGTTCAGGTTCGTGCCGGTCACATTACCGGTGTTGCTCACGTTTGGCGCGCTCATGTTGACGCTGGTGCCGTTGACCGTGCCGCTGTTGGTCAGGTTGTTGGTGGCGTTGACGTTGACATTGGCTGCACTGATGTTGCCGGTGTTGTTGATGTCTTTGCCAGATACGTTGGCCGTGGTGCTGGCGCTGATGTTGCCTGCATTGCTTAGGTTGTTGCCAGCGGCAACGGTGACATTGGCAGCTGAGATGTTGCCTGAGTTGCTGATGTTGTTACCGGTCAAGGTGGCGTTGTTGGTGGCGTTGACGTTGCCTGTTGTGAGCGTGTTACCCGCGTTGAGTGTGACGGTGCCTGCAGACAGGTTGGTCACCGTCAAGTTGCCAGCGCTGGCGTTCATCGTGAGGTTGTTGGTCGCGTTGATGATGCCTGTGCCTGCGATGTTGCCGCCGGTGACGTTGACGTCCGTGCCACGGATGGTGCCGTTGTTGGTGACGTTGCCGGTGCTGTTAATGACCACATTGCCGTTGCCGATGATGCCGTCGTTGACCACGGTGCCGCTGGTGGTCACAGAGGTGTTGTTGGTGCCGGTGATGTTGCCGGTTGGCGTGTTGCTGACATTGGCTGCTTTGACCGTGACGTTGTTGCTGGCCGTGACGTTGCCGCTGTTGGTCAAGTTGTTGGTCGCGTTCAGGTTGACATTGGCCGCACTGATGTTGCCGGTGTTGTTGATGTCTTTGCCTGATACGTTGGCGGTGTTGCTTGCAGTGATGTTGCCTGTGCTGGTTAAGTCATTGCTGGCGGCAACCGATACATTGGCAGCTGAGATGTTGCCTGAGTTGCTGATGTTGTTACCGGTCAAGGTGGCGTTGTTGGTGGCGTTGACGTTGCCGGTTGTGAGCGTGTTGCCCGCGTTGAGTGTGACGTTGCCTGCGGACAGGTTGGTCACCGTCAAGTTGCCGGCGCTGGCGTTCATCGTGAGGTTGTTGGTCGCGTTGACTGAGCCGTTGTTGCTGATGTTGCCGCCGGTCACGTTGACGTTATTGCCCACAACCGTGCCGTTGTTGGTGATGTTGCCGGTCGCGTTCAAAGTGACGTTGGTGCCGTTGACATTGCCTTGATTGTCAATGGTGCCTGTGGCGTTGACCGTGACGGTGGTGTTGCCAGTCAAGTTGCCGGTGTTGCTGACGTTTGGCGCGTTCAAGTTGGTGTTGTTGACCGCATTGATGGTGCCAGCGTTGCTTAAGTTGTTGGTTGCATTGACGGTGGTGTTCAAGCCGCTGAT
>JBIPME010000215.1:0-4298 GCA_044369275.1 Rhodoferax sp. | reverse complement strand
TGGTCGTGGCGGCGGTGCCAGGCGCAAGGTCTGGGCGCTGCCAGCCCAGTGCTTGAATCAAACTGTCAGCGCAGGCTGGCCAGGTGTAGTCACGCAACAGCGTTTCTCTAAGCTGGTGGGCCTTGCGCTGGTATTGGGCCGGATTTTTGGCGATTTGAATCAACGCATCAGAAAGAGAGTTTTTGTCTTTTTCGGAAAAAAATGGGTGCTTGAGGTCGCCTTGGACATCCAGAGCGTGAACCAAGTGCTCTAAGTTGCGGTCTTTGAGCAGGCGGTAAACCCCGCTTTTCTGGCTCAGGACCAAGGGCACGCCCGCGGCGATGGCCTCCCAGGCCACCAGGCCGAAGCCCTCGTGCCAAGAAGGCACCATGCAGACGCTGGCTTGGCGCAATTCCGCAAACAAGGCTTGGCGGTCTTGCGTGAAGGGCAGGGCCTTTATGTTGATCACACGGTCGGCATAGGTCTTTGCAAAGGCCTGGAGTTCTTGCTCGGCATTGGGGTGATTTAGGCCGGGTTGGGTCTCTAAGGCTATGCCGCGCAGGGTGATTTTAGGTTCGGAGGCACCTTGTAAAAGTTCAGGCAGCCCGGGGTCGTTATCGCAGCGGTAAACAGCATGTGCAAACCCGGCAACGCCCAGGTGGGCTTGTTTGATTTTTTGCGCCTCGGCGTCCAACCGCCCGCTGATAAAGGCGGTAAATCTGTGGTGCTGCTGCCGGGGCGCAATCTCTGCCAAGCCGGGAATGAGCATAGGCACATCCGCTAGGGCCGCATCCAACAAATCCGCCAATGCGGTGCGCAGCAAAGGCCCCACGGCCAATCGCACGTTGGCGGATTGGAACAGGGCTGTTTGCGCCTGCGTCTTGCCTGCGGCAGTGGCGCTGTTTTCGGCAAACGCTTCATAGTGGTCGTAGCTCATGTGGTGTATGAGCGCCGAGCGACCACCGTAACGGGGCACCATGGCATTGGCAATGTCACCCGTGATGCGGTCATGCCCCAGCCACACCGTTTGACGCAGGTCTATGTCGGGCAGCGTTGCAGAGAGCTTATTCGAGAGCTTTTCCCTAACCAGCGCTGCATGCTCTGCACCCATTCGGCCAGACGGGAGCCCAAGCTTGACCAGCTCCAACTGAAATTGGTTTTTAGCGTTTGCGATATCAGGCTCCTCGCAATCGGCCACCACGCAGACCACGCGCAGCCATTGCCAATGCGCGGCCGCTATGGCCTGAAGCAGGTCTGTATTGAAGGCGTTAATTCCACCGAATTTTGAGCCCCAGGCGGTGGCAAATGCGATGAGGTAATGGGTTTGTTTCATGAAATGGTTCATCCGCAACAGCCCAGATAGTAATTCATTGGATTCGTGGGTGAATTGTTAAATGATCAAATGGGTGCGGGCAGGCTGTGGCGGCGCTGCGCCTTCGCTCTAGCGGCTTTGCGCGCCATGGAAAGCGCTTGCCGCCATTGCATCGGGTGGCTCACGTGCAATGGCACACGCTAAGCCAGCGTAGCGCAGCCACCGCAGCCAACGCAGCCACGCGTGCGCTGAACCTATGGCTTGGCTGGGTTCAGCATTTCATACCACGCACATAAACTCCCCTCATCCACGAACGTATTGGTGAATTGCAGCCCGCATTTTTCAAGAATGTGGATAGACGCAGTGTGTTCAACATCGGCATACGCGCTGATGCACGGCAGTTGCATCTCGCCAAAGCCATAGCGGATCACCGCCTGGGCCGATTCGGTGCCGTAGCCCTGTCCCCAATGTTTTCTCAGCAAGCGATAACCCAGGTCGTAATTGTTTTGGCGTCCATTGAGTTGCGCGATGTATTTCAATCCGACCCAGCCAATGAATTCGTTGCTTGCCTGGAGAACGGCTGCCCAGCGCCCAATGCCGAAGTCTTGGTATTGCTGGCGGATGCTTTCAATGCGTTGGCGGGCCTGGTCCCGGTGCGTAATTGGCGGGTCGCCGGTGTATTGGACGACCTCGGGGTCGGAGTCGAGTTCAAACATTTTTTCAACGTCAGAGGCCCGCATTTCACGCAGTAGCAAGCGGTCGGTTTTGATGGGGGTTTTCATGGCATGTTTCATGGGTTTGAAGTTCGGCCCAATGGCTTGGGTGAGGGTATTTTGATGCTGTTTGGATGGCATTTCACGGGGGTTGGAAATCATTTTGCTTGGCTAATTCCACAGGCCTTGGCATCGGCATTTACGTCGGCATTTACATCGGCATGGGCTGCTTGCGCCCCTTTGGTTTGTACAGGCAAAGGGGGCTTGGTTTGCCTAAAAATAGTGCAGTCATTGCCGTCGGGTGGTTGAATTCTCTTTATTTTTTCCTGAGTTTGACGGTTTGCGTGGTTAACGTTACTACAATATTGATACCAAAAATTCTCTTGCTTTAGCCCCAACGCATGTCCGTATACAGTCCCGATCAAATTAAAGCGCTTGCGCCCGATGCTGCCAGTTGGTCTGCTGCGCAGGGCTTGTCCCACGTTAAGGAGTGGTCACTTTTGGCAACCGATGCGCAGCATAGCGCGCTCTGGGGCGAAATCAAAGGCAGCGGCAAAAAGCCTTACCAAATAGGCATTGATTTGGGCGAGCCGGCCTTTAAATGCACTTGCCCTAGCCGCAAATTTCCTTGTAAACATGGGTTGGCGCTGCTTTCGATGTACGCCCAAGAAGCCGCCAGCTTTGGCAGCGCCGAGATTGCGCCTTGGGTGGGCGATTGGCTCACCGCCCGCGCCAACAAAGCGGCTATGCCCGATAAAGCGACGGTGCAGGCTGCTGCGCTGGCAGATTTGTCCGATTTGGAGCGCGAAGCGGCATTGCGCAAGCAGGCTAAAAAGGCGCAAAAACTCGCGGCTGACAAGGCCGAAAAGGCGGCTGTCGGCGTTGCGCAGTGCAGTTTGTTTTTGCAAGATATTTTGCGCACGGGCTTGGGGCAGTTGGCACAGCATGCGGCGGGTTTTGAGCCAATGGCGGCACAGTTGGTGGATGCCCAATTGCCTGGTTTGGCGCGTTTGCTGCGCCAAGCTGCCAGCATTCAATACAGCGGTGCCGGTTGGGAGGCGCGGCTGCTTGCCAGTTTTGCGCACATCGAGTTGATTTTGGCGGCCCAGCGCAAGCGCGAGTGGGCGCAAAAGGCGGAGCAGCCTTGCCCGCTGCCCGGGTTGTTGCAGGCGGATTTAGACCAAGCGCTGGGCTACACCTTGGCGCAAGAGCAAGTGCTGCAAGCCCCGGGCGTGCAGGGGCAGTGGTTGGTGCTGGGGCATACCTTGGAGCACGAAGCGGCTATTCGCACGCGCCGCACTTGGTTGCGGGAGCAAAGCACCGGGCGTAGTGCATTGCTCTTGGGTTTCGCAGCGGGTAACCAGACCTTGCCTGCACCCTGGCTTGTGGGCCAAGCGTATGCGGCTGAACTGGTGTTTTACCCCAGCGCTGTGCCCCTGCGTGCTTTGCCCAAAGGCGCTGCGCAGCGCCTACCAGAGCCTTTAACACCAGAGCCTTTAACGCTGGGGGTTGGTGCGGGGCAGCCTACAGAGCAACGCGGCATCCGCGCTGCATTAGAGGGCTATGCCTTGGCGCTTGCGCAATTGCCTTGGCTAACGCGTTGGCCGATGGTGCTTTGGGACGTTTGTTTTCAGTGGAGCGCCCAGGCGCGCACCTGCGTTCAGGTTGTCGACAGTGTTGCCCCGCGTTTGTCGCTATCGGTTTCGCCCGATTTTCAGCAGTTGTGGCGCTGCTTGGCTTTGACGGGCAATGCGCCGTTTACGCTTGCGGGTGAGTGGGACGGTGTGCAGTTTTTGCCGCTCAGTCTGCACCACGCGGGCCGTTGTTATGCGCTGCACACAGCGCCAAGCCTGGATTCGGAGTCGCTATGAATCGCATCTTGTCTACGATGCAGACCTTGCAGCGCGTGGCCCTGCTGGGCACCGACCGTGCGGGTTCGCAATTGCCCACGCAGCCTTTGCCAAGCGCTATGGAGCGTGTGCCCGGCGAAAGTGCGGGCCAAGAAAGCGCGGCCCGCCAGCCTGTGCCTGCGGCTGCATTGGCCTTGCAGTGGCTTGCGCAAACCGATGCCATGTACCGCGCAGCGGGTGGGCACGCGCGCACAACGGAACACGCCGTGGTCCAAGCGCCCGATGCCGACTTGGCGGGCGGGGGTGCCCTTGGGACGCTTTCCGCTGCCACCAGGCCCGTGATGCCGCCAGCAGCGCAGGATGCGCTGGTTCAATGCATCGCCTTGGCTGAATCTGGAAGTGCTGAAGATGCTTGCGCGCTCGTGGTTGATTTGCTGCAGCGTG
>JBIPME010000214.1:0-4313 GCA_044369275.1 Rhodoferax sp. | reverse complement strand
TGGGGACCCTCTAGCAAGCAAGCATCCAAAAATTCACTGAAACGCGCTTTCGCATCCTGTACTGGCCATTTGTGCATACCTACCCCTCCATTAACTGGTCATCGGGCTAGTCTGCCCGTGGCACCCCTGTTTGTCAAACCGAATGCGGTCCACCCAGATGCTGCACCCAAAAAAAGCGCTTGCCTGCAATACGTGGGCTGTAGAACGGAAAGCCCATGGCCTGCTGCGCCAAGCTTGCGCGCAGTGTGGTTGTTTTTCTAAAGGGCATCCCCCCGCGCATGGCCTGTGGCTGGGCGGCGCGGGGGCTTTGAGGTTTGGAAGAGCAATGGCTGGTTTGCTGGGCTGGGATGCGCTTGGTGCACCTTGTGCGACTGATGCACCTGATGCACCTTTTGCACTGGGTGCGCCCAGCGTCTCTTTAACAAAAATTGCGAAAAATTTGCAAAGGATAGCGACATGATTGAACTTCCCGATGCATTGCTGCTGGCGCGCATACAGTTTGCGTTTACGGTGAGTATTCATTTTCTGTTTCCCGCTGTGACCATTGGGATGGCGAGTTTTTTGGCGGTGTTAGAGGGTTTGTGGCTGAAGACGGGGCGAGCGGAGTATTTGGATTTGTTTCGCTACTGGGTGAAAATTTTCGCCCTGGTGTTTGCCATGGGGGTGGTCTCGGGGCTGGTGATGTCGTACCAGTTTGGCACCAATTGGGCGGTGTTTTCAGACAAGGCGGGGCCGGTGATTGGGCCGCTGATGGCCTATGAGGTGTTGACCGCGTTTTTTCTGGAGGCGGGCTTTCTCGGGGTGATGCTGTTTGGCATGCAACGGGTGGGGCCTAGGCTGCATTTTGTGGCGACTTTGATGGTGGCCTTGGGCACGTTCATGTCGGCGTTTTGGATTTTGTCGGTCAACAGTTGGATGCACACGCCTGCGGGCTACGCGCTCAATGCGCAGGGGCAGTTTATTGCGGCGGGCAGTTGGTTGGATGTGATTTTCAACCCCAGTTTTCCCTACCGTTTGGGCCACACGCTGTCGGCGGCCTACCTGACCACGGCCTTAATTGTGGGCGGGGTGGGGGCCTGGCATTTGCGCAAGGACGGCAACAACCCGCGCACGCGGCTGATGTTTTCTATGGCCATGTGGATGGCGGCGGTTGTGGCGCCGGTGCAGATCGTGCTGGGGGATATGCATGGGCTCAATACGCTGGAGCACCAACCCGTTAAGGTGATGGCCATGGAGGGGCATTACCAAAGCCACCCCGACGGCGCGCCGTTGATTCTGTTTGGCATTCCCAACAGCGCCGAAAACCGCATGGACTATGCGCTGCAAATCCCCAAACTGTCGTCGCTGATTTTGCGCCACGATGCCAATGCAGCCGTGGCCGGTTTGGACACGGTCGCGCCCGCCGACCGCCCCCCCGTGGGCTGGGTGTTTTGGGCGTTTCGGGTGATGGTGGGGCTGGGCTTTTTGATGCTGGCTTTGGGGCTGTGGAGTTTGTATGCGCGCTGGCGCGGCAAGCTCTACGAGTGGCAGGGCTTGCACCGCTTTGCGGTGGTGATGGGGCCGTCGGGCTTGGTGGCGGTGTTGGCGGGCTGGGTGACGACGGAGGTGGGGCGCCAGCCTTGGACGATTCACGGCCTGCTGCGCACGGCCGAATCGGCCTCACCCCTGGCCGCGCCTGCGGTGGCGGCCTCATTGGCGGCGTTTGTGGTGGTGTACTTTGCGGTGTTTGGGGTGGGCGTGCGCTACATCTTGAAGTTGATGGCCCAAGCGCCACAGGAGCACGAGACGCAGCCGCCCCACATTCCCATGCGCAGCGCGGGCACCACGCCGGCCTTGGGCTTGCAAGCCGAGGGTGCGGCGCTGGGGGCGCCTTTGGAGCCGCCTTCATCGTCCTCATCGCCCTCGCAAACGTCACCGCCCTCGCAGACGTCACCGCCCTCGCAGACGTCGTCACCTTCGTCACCCTCATCGCCTGCACCTTTGGCACCTTAAGGAGTTTGTATGCAACTAGACCTTAGCGTTTTATGGGCCCTGATTTTGGTGGTGGCCGTGTTCATTTATGTGGTGTTAGATGGCTTTGATTTGGGCATTGGCATGGTGTTTCCGAGTCTGCGCGTGGGCCAAGAGCGTGACACGGCCATGAACAGCATCGCCCCGGTGTGGGACGGCAATGAGACTTGGCTGGTGCTGGGCGGCGGGGGTTTGTTGGCGGCGTTTCCGCTGGCCTATGGGTTAATTTTCTCGGCGCTGTATGCGCCCATCATCGCCATGCTCTTGGCCTTGGTGTTTCGGGGGGTGGCGTTCGAGTTTCGCTGGCGCGACGCGGGGCACCAGTGGTTTTGGGATCTGGCGTTTTGCATAGGCTCCTTGGTGGCGGCGCTGGCGCAGGGCGTGGTGCTGGGGGCTTTGCTGCAAGGCATTCACATTCAAGACCGCATGTACGTGGGCGGCTGGTGGGACTGGTTGAGCCCCTTTTCGGTGTTAACAGGGGTGAGTGTTGCGGTGGGCTACAGTTTGCTGGGGGCCACTTGGCTGGTGCTGAAAACGGAGGATGCATTGCAGCGCCACGCACGCCGCTTGGCGCTGTGGCTGGGCGGGGCCACGCTGTTGGCGCTGGTGTTGGTGAGTGTGGCCACGCTGTTTTTAAGCCCTGCGTACTGGGACCAGTGGCTGCGCTACCCCCGCATTTTGTGGGTGGCCCCGGTGCCGGTGCTGGTGGCGCTGGTGAGTTTTGCCTTTGTACGCAGTTTGGAAAAAGGCCAGGAGCTGGCGCCTTTTTTACTCACGCTGGTGGTGTTTTTGCTGTGTTTTGTGGGGCTGGCGATCAGCGTGTACCCCTACCTGATTCCCACCTCGCTCACGCTGTGGGACGCGGCCACGGACCGCAGCAGCCAGTGGTTTATGTTGGTGGGCACTGCGATTGTGCTGCCCTTGATTTTGCTGCACACGGGCTGGTCGTACTGGGTTTTCCGGGGCAAAACCAAAGCAGAGGGCTACCACGCATGAAACCCATGAAGCCGATAAAACTGCACCCCAAGCCGAGTCGCTGGCCCAACATCGTCGCACAATGGAACCCGGCCACCCCGCTGCCACCTTGGTGGCAACGCTTGCTGTGGCTGGTGTTGATTTACAGCGCCAGCATCAGCCTGCTGTTGGGGGTGGCTTGGCTGATTCGGCTGGCGCTTTAAGCCCAAGATCGGCCTTTTCCCACCCAAGCCCTTGGGGCGCGTTTTTACAAATCTTTCACCAGCCGCAAGGCGTCGTAAATCGCGGCGTGGGTGTTGCGTGCGGCAATGGCGTCGCCGATGCGAAAGAGCTGGAAGCGGCCTTGCGGGTTGGTGCACAGGGTTTGGGGCAGGCCGGCGATGAGGCGTTCGTAGTCCAAAACGCCTTGGTTGGAGGACAGGGGTTTGAGCGCAAAGTACAAATCCTCTAGGGGCAAGGTGCCGTGGTTGACCACCACCTGGTCCACCACGCGCTCTTTGCGCACGCCACCGTAGTCGCTGCCCAGCACGGCCAGCAGCTTGCCGGCTTGGCTGGGGTGGCGCGTGACGGACTGCAGCCGGAAGGTGACGGTGAAGGTGACGTCCCACTTTTGCAGGCTGCGCATATAGGGCACCAAGTTCATGGCCATGACCTCGGGCGCAAAGCTGCGGTCTGGGGTGATGATCTCCAGGCTCGCCCCGGTTTGGGCAATGCGCTCGGCGGCTTGCAGCGCGGTGTGGTCGCCCGCATCGTCGTACAGCAGCACCTGTTGGGCGGGTTGGCCGGGGTCGGCGGCTTGGGCCGACTGGACCGACTGGACGTTGGCGCTCAAAATGTCCCAAGCCGAGACCACCAGGTCGTTGCCCGCGTGCAAAACTTGGGTGTCGGGCAGGCCGCCGGTGGCCACAATCACCACGTCGGGCGCCAGCGCCAGCACCGCCGCGCTGTCGGCCAGGGTGTTAAAACGAAACACCACGCCTTGCGCTTGGCAACGTGCCATGCGCCAGTGAATGATGCCCATCATTTCTTTGCGCCGGGGGCTCAGAGCGGTGAGGCGAATTTGGCCGCCGGGTTGGTCTGCCGCTTCGAGCACGGTGACCTGGTGGCCCCGGGCGCTGGCCACGCGGGCCGCCTCCAGACCCGCAGGCCCGGCCCCGACGATGAGGACTTTGCGCACCTGGGCGGCTTGCTCCAGGCTGTGGGGCATGGTGTTTTCGCGCCCGGTGGCGGGGTTGTGGATGCAGTAGGCCTCGCCGCCTTGGTAGATGCGGTCCAAGCAAAAATTGGCCCCCACGCAGGGGCGAATGCGGTCTTCTTGCCCGAGCATG
>JBIPME010000213.1:0-4314 GCA_044369275.1 Rhodoferax sp. | reverse complement strand
TTGCCCAGTTCATCAAGGATGCTTTGCGCCTCGGGCTGGCCTAGGCCCATGACCATTTTGCCGACTCTGGCGCGGCTGCAGGCGCAGGCAAAGCGGGGGGCAGAGGGGCCTTCTAGGGGTTCGAATCGGGTGAGGGTTTCTTGCCAGAATAGGCGTCTGAGGAGGCTGTCTACGTCGAGGCTGAGCAGTTCTTCACGGGTGAGGGTGTTGGCCAGCATGGCGATGCGGTTGTAGTGTTCGTTGAGGCCTATGGCGTCTTCGTTGGCTTGCGAGACGAAGCTGCCTGCGAGGTTGCCCGCGCCTTCGAGGGGGAGTCTTTGTATGAGCAGGCCTGCGGCAACGCTGTCGTTGGCCGCCAGCACCAAGGTGGTGTCTAGCTGTTCGCTTTGCAGCATGTAGTGTTGGAGTACGGCGCTGATGTGTTCAATGGGCAGGCCTTGGTCGTCGAACAGGGGGACCACGCCTTGGTAGGGTTGTTGCCCGGGGAATTTGGTTTTGGGGTCGAGGGTGATGGCGCAGCGGCCTTGGTTGTGTTGGTTGACCATGTGGCTGAGTTGGTCGCTGGGGTTGAGGGTTCCTGAGAGGGTGGCGGTGGCGCGCAAGGAGAGGTCGGATTGGACTTCGACGACGGCGATTTTGACGGGGCCGTCGCCAAATATTTGCAGCACCAGTGCGCCGTCAAATTTGATGTTGGCTTGCATGAGGACGGCAGCTGCCGTCATTTCGCCCAGCATGTTTTGCAGCGGGGCGGGGTAGGCCCCGGTGGTGGTGTTGGAGGCACGGCGTTGGAGTAGGTCGGTCCATGCGTCGGTCAGGCGCACGACCATGCCGCGCACGGGCAGGCCGTCAAATAAAAACTTGTGTAATTCAGACATTGCTTGTTCCTGGTTTGTTGGGGGGGATGGGGTTCGTGGGGTTGATTGGGGTTGCTGGGGAAGCTGGGGTAGCGGGGGTCAAGCCGTGTTGAAAACGGCGGGCGTTTTCGACGTAGTGCTGGGCACTGGCGAGGAGCGCTTGTTGTTGTTCGGGGGTGAGGGCGCGCACGACTTTGGCGGGGCTGCCCATGACCATGGAGCCGTCTGGAAATTCTTTGCCTTCGGTGACCAAGGAGCCTGCGCCGACCAAGCAGCCTTTGCCAATTTTGGCGCCATTCAAGACGACCGCGCCAATGCCGATGAGCGAGCCGTCGCCAATGGTGCAGCCGTGCAGCACGACTTGGTGCCCCACGGTGACATGGTCGCCCACGTGCAGGGGTTTGCCGTGGTCGGCGTGGAGCACGCAGCCGTCTTGGATGTTGCTGCCACGCCCGATGCGGATGGTGTCGGTGTCGCCGCGAATGACGGTTTGAAACCAGACGCTGGCGTCGGCTGCCAATTCGACTGCGCCAATGACTTCGGCGCTTTGCGCAACCCATGCGCTGGGGGCGATGTGTGGTGTGCGTCCATCCAATGTATAGATTGCCATGTGTGCTCCTAGGGTAGTGGTTGAATGGTGTTTGCTTATTGTCTCTGTTGGCGGCTTGGCGTCTAGCCAGCCATGGTTTGGCAGAGGCTTAATGTGAAAGAACTTTCATGCTACGGGGCGCAGGCTTCGCGTGCATGAAAGTTAGGCATAAGGTTTGGCAGAGGGCTTAGGTGTGGGGCCCTCGGTACAGCCAGGGCAAGTCCAGCAAGCGCGGGCCGAGCAGGCGCATGGCGGTGTCGCGGGCCAGTCGCATGGGGCCTTGCAGGTGGAAGATTTGCCCGTTGCGCAGCGCACGGGCTTGCACGCGTGCATTGCGCTGCCAGCGGATTTTGGCGTAGTGCCTGAGGGCTTGTACCAGGTCGCTGGCGCCTTGGTTGTTGAGGCAGGCGGTTAGGGCCGCGGCGTCTTCCAAGGCCATGCCCGCACCTTGGGCGAGAAAGGGGCGCATGGGGTGGGAGGCGTCCCCCAGCATGGCCACGCGTCCACGGGTGTGTTCTTTGGGGCTGCGCATGGGGGGGCGGTCGTGCAGCATCCAGCGGCTCCAATGGGGGGCGGCTTGTACCAAGGCTTGCAGGGGGGCGGCGCTGTGCCGCAAGGTGTGTTGCAAATCGTGTGCGTGGGCGGCGTGGTTCCAGTTGTGCTGCTCGCTTTCGTCGGGGATTGCGCTGTTGGCAGGCGCCTCGGTGGGGCGCACCACGACCACGATGTTGAGCCATTCGCCGCAACGCACGGGGTACTGCACGGCATGGAAGTTGGGGCCTAGCCAGGCGGTGATCACCTGTGAACGCAGGGCTGCGGGCAAGCTGCTTTGGGGCACCATGCTGCGGTAGGCCCAGTGTCCGGTCCAGCGCGGCGGCTCGTCGCCCAGCACGTGGGCGCGCACGTGGCTCCATATTCCGTCAGCGCCTAGCAATACCGGTGTGACGCAGCACATGGAGGTTTGTCCGTCAATGTCTGTGGCGCTGAGCGTGACGGCGTTCTTGTCTTGTGTGAGGGTGCTCAGCCGTTTGCCCATGTGCAGCGCAACGCTACCGGTTTGCTCTGCGCCTCGCAGCAGCATGGCATGCAAATCGGCGCGGGCCAGTGTGGCGTAGGCTGCGCCATAGCGCGCTACCACCTGTTCGCCTAAGGGCAGCGCAGCGAGCACGCCGCCATGCAAGGCGCTGCGTACTTCGAGCTGGGGCGCAAAGCTGGCCACGCGCTGCAAGGCCGGGCCCAATCCCCAGGCTTGTAAAAGGCGTACCGCGTTGGGGCCGAGTTGAATGCCTGCGCCGACTTCGGAGAATTGGGATGCCTGCTCTAGCAGCGTAATTTGCCAGCCTTTTTGGGCTTGGGCCAAGGCGGCCGCCATGCCGCCTATGCCGGCACCGACAACGATGATGTGTTTATTCATAAGCTCGATGGTGTTTTTAACTGTGCTGGTACTTGCGCCACTGATTTTGCTTGGTTTTTGCGTTGTGTGGGTGTTGGGTAGGCGTTGTGTGAGCGTTGTGTGGGCGTGGGGATGGGTTTGTCTTATACAGGCTTGCAATTCAGATTGCGCCGCAGATGGTAAGACGCATGCGTCAAAATACCGCGATGCCAAGCCCTATACATCCCCCAAAAACACCTTCTCAAACACTTTCGCAAACACCTTTGCCAACACCTACTCAAACACCCGCGCAAACCACCAGCCCTAGCGTTCAGCCTAGAAACCCTTTGCACGGTGTAACGCTGGAGGCGATTGTCACGGCCCTAGCGCAGCATTATGGCTGGCAGGAGCTGGCCCAGCGCATACCGGTGCGTTGTTTTGCCTTGGACCCCAGTGTGGCCTCGAGTTTGCGGTTTTTGCGTAAAACGCCTTGGGCGCGCGAGAAGGTGGAGGGTTTGTATTTGTTTATGCTGCGCGAACAGCGTAGACGTTCTTAAATCGATGTTCTTAAATCGATGTTTCAGGTTGGCGTTTTAGGTTGGCGTTTTAGGTTGAGGTTTTAGGTTGAGGTTTTGAGCTTGGTCTTTGAGGCCACGCTTGTTTAGACCAGCAATTGGCGCAGCACAAAAGGCAAAATGCCGCCTGCTTGGAAATACGCCACCTCAATGGGCGTGTCGATGCGCAGCAACAGGCGGTGTTCGCTTTGGCTGCCATCACGGCGGGTAATGCTAAGCAGGGCGTCGCTTTGGGGCTTGAACGCGGGGTCGACGCTGATGCCTATGCTTTCCGTGCCATCGAGTCCCAGGCTTTGCCAGCTGTCGGGGGCTTTGAATTGCAAGGGCAGCACGCCCATGCCGACCAAGTTGCTGCGGTGAATGCGCTCAAAGCTCTGCGCGATGACGGCCTTGACGCCCAGCAGCAGCGTGCCTTTGGCGGCCCAGTCGCGGCTGGAGCCGGTGCCGTATTCCTCGCCCGCAAACACCACGCTGGCCAGCCCTTCGGCTTGGTAGCGCATAGCGGCCTCGAAGATGGAGAGTTTTTGGCCCGTGCCTTGTGGGCCTTGGTACAGCGTGTTGCCGCCCTCTTCGCGCCCGCCGTTGGGCAAGGGCGGGAGCATCCAGTTTTTGATGCGCACATTGGCAAAGGTGGCCCGGCACATGACTTCGTAGTGGCCGCGTCTGGCACCGTAAGAATTAAAGTCTGGCGGCAGCACCCCTTGGGCGCGCAACCACTGGCCGGCGGGGGAGTCTTCTTCAATGGCACCGGCAGGCGAGATGTGGTCGGTGGTCAGTGAGTTGCTAAAGAGTGCCAAAATTTTGGCATCTTGCAATATTTGCCAAGTGGGCTGCGAGGATTCGCGTGATTCGCGTGGTTCGGTTAATTCGCGTGGTTCGGGTAGTTCGAGTGGTTGTAGGGCTTGGGGTGGCGATGGTTGGCTG
>JBIPME010000239.1:0-4032 GCA_044369275.1 Rhodoferax sp. | reverse complement strand
GCAGAAACAATTGCCATCGCCTTCTCGTAAATGTCACGCTTCGTTGCGGCCAGCGCTGCGCCAGATGGGGTTGGAGTGAACAAAAAGAAGTTCTCCCCAGCGTGAGCAGTTGAGATACTTGGGGGCCTAACCATTCCATCCTGTGCAAGCCGAATAACAAGTTTGACGTCATCCTCAGTAAGCGTTGTGTTCCCAATTTGCTTCGTCTTTTCGATCAATGCCAATGGAAAGCCTTGCGCACCCTTCAACGCGGTAAGAACTTTGTTTATTTGGGCAGAACCGCCCCCAGCAGCTGTATCAGCAAAAATCTCGGCATTCTCGGAGAAGTATGTTGGCGTGAGTAAAACGTCACGACCCCGCGCCTTTACGATCTGCATATACGAGCCTTCTTGCCCGACAGCGACTGTCCGATTGAACAGCGCGTTGTCCGCACCCAGACTTCCTCGCAAAGCATCAAGCTTTTGTGGTGATCGCGCCAACCGCTGTACCAAGTCAATGCTCAGCTGCTCCGCTTCATTGAATCCATTGTCATTGGCATAAATGCCAAGTTGGTCATACAACACTTCGTAATAGGGGACATTTGGCAACACCGTTTTTATTGTCTTCCCTTCCGTACCCAACTTAACGAATTCAATTTCAGCAAGCAACTCGACAACATCTTGCGTGGCACGCACTGATATATCCAAGTAGTGATAGCCAACCAGCTTCACAACTTCATAAGGTATTGCAGCAAGTCCACGAATGTGTAGTGCCAAACGCACAGCCATGCCGACGAGTGCTAATTGATCAAACTCCGGCACCTCTGTCGTCCCTAGACCTACTTGTATCTCGTGGCACCTGGCAGCAAGTTCTGCTGGCGCTATTTTTGAATCGCTCACTTTTACAATCCCTTTTGAACAACAGATTTCTTTGAGTTCGCAGCGGTACCCGCCCGAAAAAGCAGATGACATAGTGACGGATAGAAAATCTAACCGCATGAGGACGATTATGACCCAGGTTTTGGGCATCACAGGCCTTCAGACTGAGCCTGCCTGAGCGCTTTTTCAGGGCCAGTCGTCCGATATTTTTCGGTTTGCACATTTTTTGGCAGTGACAGGCGCAGCCCTGCCTCGCAGTGTCAAACCGCTGTTTTCCCCTCTCCAACGGATGCGCTGACCGGCCTCAAAGTCTGGCGCCGCTTGGCAGCAATCGCCCCAGTCCGGCAGGGGCTCCATACCTTGCACACCTTCACCGACCGCCGCACGGGCCTCATCCGCACTGGCCAAAAACACGTTGGTGTTCTTGGCCTAGCGGTTGGGGAAGTTGCGGGTGCTGGTGGAGACCGCCGTGGCACCTTCGCGCACTTGGGCCTGGTTGCCCATGCACAGCGCGAAGAAACGCTGGAAATCCGCAGCCTGAACAACGCCAAAACTGCCCGCGCCAAAAAAGCCAAAGTGGCGGACTTGGGCTTCAAGCCCAATCAGGTGACGCGGGTCGAGTGATCAGGGCGCAGTGATGCTTTTTTAAGCACGCCCCGCCAGCCCTTGTGGGGTGGGGCTTTGGCGGCTTTGTCCCTGCACTTGTCCACAGCTTTGGGCACGGGCTGTGGGGACAGTTTGAAGTGCCAGCGCGTCCAAGGCGCTTCAAAGTTGGATAGCCATGAATCGTGTTCCCGGTACAGGGTTGAAAGACACGGGAGGGGCGTCGCTGAAGCCCAGATTTTCGTAAAGGCGCTGTGCCGCTTGAAATTCGGGTAGCACGTCCAGACACATACGTTGGTATCCGATAGCACGGGCTTGCTGGATCATTGCCAGCACCAGGCGCTTGCCATTCCGATTTCCGCGGGCATCGGGGCTGAGGTAGACCCGCTTGAGTTCACAAGTGACGGTGTCAATTTTCCGCAAGGCGGCGCACCCGACCACGTTGTGATTGCGCCGCGCCAGCATGACACAAGCTTGGGGTTGCGCATAGGCACCAGGCAGGTGGGCAAATTCGGATTCGTAATTTTGAAACCCCAAATCGGCCTGCGTGCTTTGTACATATTCCCGAAAAATGGCCTGCACGGCAAGAAGATCGTCCGGGAAGCTGGCAAGTTCCAGGTCGAGTGATTCGAATTGGGATGGGGGCGTGATGGTGGTCGTTCGATTCATGTTGGGACTTGTATGATTTTTTGAAAATAAAACATACCCAGCGACTTTGGCCCATTCAAAACCCGGTCAATAAACCGCGTCGTGGTCACCGATGTTGATGGGAACGATTTGTTGATCCTGAATCAGCAACTCCAGGGTGATTCGGTAAGACAGGTTGAGGGATACCGAATGCATGCCCGTCAGACGCCCCGACAGGGCGCGCAAGCGCAGCGAGGGATGGTGTGGATTCAGTTCCAGCAGAGCCAGCGTTTTGGCGCAGGGGGTGCGAAGTTCAGGATGTCGCCTGATGAAGCGCACAGCCCGGCGCAGGTAGGCCTCGGTAAAAACCAACGTGTACGGCATGCCGTTTGATCCGCTTGGGCGTTCAGTGCGTTGGTTTACTCAGCAAGGCATCAAGACGCGCCATGTGGGCTTCGGCGCTTTCTTGCACGGCTCGGCCAGCGGCCAGGTCGGTGCGGCTCTGGTTCAATGCTGCCTCCAGTTCGCATTCGCGCAGGTAGTGGTATTGCGCCATGTCCATCACCACAAACCGGTCTTTGCCACGCACCGAGATGGTGGCTTCGGTCTGTTCAGCCAAAGCCGCTTCGATGGCGGCAATGCCGCGCACCTTGAGGTCGTTTGCCGTCAAATGGGCCATGGTGATGCGAGTGTGCTCAGATAAAGGCATGATTTTCAATGCGACTGACCGCATTGTCAATCGTGCGGTTGGGGCGTCGAAAATGGGGCTCGCGTGCGCATGGGCAACTCAGGCTGAAGACGCTCGGTGGAGCTTGACGCAGCGGCAGTAGACGAAGTGCTGGACTCAGCGCCCATCAGGAAATCTTTACCATGCTGGCGTGAAAGCTTGCCAGAATTCAATGTTGGTGTTGCCAACGCTTACCCATGAGAACGTTGCGAAGGTGAGGCATTGCAATGGCCAAAACCTCCAGCAGCGAAATTCAAACAGCTCAAACCTGCATGGGCTGCGCCACCAGTTTCACCCCCAGCGCGGTGCACACGCGGGCAATCGTGTCAAAGCGTGGGTGCGATGTGGGTCGCAGGGCTTTGTAAAGCGCCTCGCGGGTCAGGCCTGAGGCTCGGGCCACCTCGGTCATGCCGCGTGCGCGGGCAATAGTGCCCAGGGCGTGCGTCAGCTCGGCGGGGTCGTTTTCTGCCAGCACCAAGGTCAGGTAGTTGGCCACGTCCTCGTCGGTCTTGAGGTATTCGGCCATGTCGAAGTCGGGCAGGTCGGTGGCTTTGATTTTTCGGGTCATTGTCAATCACTCCGTGAGGGTTTTGCGCAAAGAAATGGCGCGGGCAATGTCGTCCGATTGCGTGGACTTGTCGCCTCCGCCCAACATCATGATCAGCATGCCATCCCGCTCGACGAAATACATGCGCCAGCCGGGGCCAAAGAATTCCCGCATTTCACTGACGCCTTCGCCTACAGGGGCCACATCGCCCAGCAAGCCGCGCTGGGCTTTTTCGAGCCGTCGGGCCAGTCGGATGCGTGTCATGCCGTCCCTCAGGCTGGCCAGCCAATCATCAAACTCGGGCATGCGTTTGATCGTGTACATGGTGATTGTAATCAGTTGTTCACACTTGGCAAGTTGGTTGGATGCAGCCGTTTCTCAAGAGCCGCCGTATCCCAGCACTAGAAATAAATCATAAAGAAGTATATTTGGCTTCATTTGGCTGGCGTGGAATTTTGGCACGGATAAGAAATCCAACTGCATGTGCACCATCCTGACCCAGGATCGCCGCCAAGCGCACGCCATCGCTTCTTTTGACCCCCCTATAATCCCATCTTGCGCGTCGCTTTTTTCGTTATTCTTGACGCAAAACGCTTAAATTGCGCGCAGACACGGCGCTTATAACTTCATAAGCTGTTGTTTTTAAATGTTGTTTCTCTATGGGCATGGGC
>JBIPME010000212.1:0-4345 GCA_044369275.1 Rhodoferax sp. | reverse complement strand
GCCAATTGCCAATTACCAATGCATTTCAACCCCAGCACCGCTTGTGCGAAATTCTGACACCCACCTTGGCGCACCCCTTGGCATCTGCTGTACTTTGGCCCGCGCTTTCGGCTGGTTTGAAAAAAAAACAGGGCCTGTTGAACGGGTACAACAGGCCCTTGTGCAGTCTTGTTGGGTCTTGTGTTGCCCCTATAAGGTTTTGTGGGGCCTTATGGGACCTTATGGGGATTTATGGGGCTTTACGGCTTATGGGCGCTAGGCCAAACTCCGCTTCAAACGAATTTCCTCAATTTTTACGCCGCCAATATTGACCGTTTTGGCGCTGGCCATTTCTTGCTTGAAACCGGCCAATTCATGAAAACGCATGGCGCGATCGTTGGCAATCGGCAACCAAATGCTGACATGGGTACAGCCCTCGTCTTGCAAACCTTCGCGGGCAGCGTCCCACAAAGCCAAACCAACGCCCCGGCCCCAATGGCTAGCTGCCACGTAAATCGCCCACAACTCCCCCATGGTCGGCGGTGTTTTGGGGTCGCGGGAGCGGTCAAAGCCGACAAAACCAACCAGTGTTTCATCTTCCATCGCCACATACACTTGCGGCTCAGCGTATTGAATGGCCTCGCGCCAATACGATTGGCGCTGCTGCAAGGGCACCGATGGTACTGAGACATCGGTAAGAATAGACTTAAATGCTGCCTGAACCGTGGCATTGTGTAGTTCGGCGATCAGTTTCGCATCGCGCAAAGCGGCGGGGCGAACTGTAAAAATTGTCGTACTGGACATGGGTGAGCGTTAACCTGAAACAAAATAAAAAGGAGCCCGATTGTCGCTGCAAATGCCAAGTTTCCTTTCGCGATGGCAAAACAGTTCCGCCAAGCCCATTCAAGCCCCGCTTGGAAGCCGCATGCAAGCCGCTTGGCGGTCATCTTGGAATTTTGAACCCATGCCTTCAGGCCCCCAAACCACGCTCGCCAAACGCCACCATTGCACAAGGAATCCCCTATGAAACACGCTTTAACACCCCCAATACGCCACTGGCACCCTATCGCTTGGTTGCTGCTGTGCCTGGGATTAGGCTTGGGTTTGGGCTTGGACCCTGCGCCCGCGCAGGCGCAGGCACAAGCGCAGCCCGAGAAATTTGAAAACACCATGGCGGAGCGCCTGCGTAGTTGCACCGTCTGCCACGGTGCGCAGGGCCGCGCCAGCCCCAATGGCTACTACCCCCGCCTTGCGGGCAAACCCGAGGCCTACCTGTACAACCAACTGACCCATTTTCGCGAAGGTCGGCGGCACCACCGCCTGATGCAGGGCCTGCTGAGCACCTTGAGCGACGACTACTTGCACGAAATTGCCCGCCACTTTGCCACCCTGTCCGTGCCCTACCCTGCACCCAACCCGCCCCCCATGAGCCCCGCCATGCGTGCACTCGGACAAAAACTCACAACCCAAGGCGACCCCGCCCGCGCTTTGCCCGCCTGCACCCAGTGCCATGGTGCAGCGCTTACCGGCAAACAACCCCATGTACCCGGCCTGTTGGGCCTGCCCCATGGCTACCTCATTGCCCAACTCGGCGGCTGGAAAACCGGGCAACGCCAATCGCACGCGCCAGACTGCATGCGCAGCATTGCGTCCAAGCTACAAGACCCCGAAATTTACGCGCTCGCCTATTGGCTAGCATCCCAACCCGTACCCGCCAACAGCGCACCAGAGAGCGTGCCACAGAGCGCAAACATGCTGCCGCGCCCTGCCCCAGCGCCCCACATTGCCTGTGGCAGTGCACCAACGCATGCCCGCCCCACCGCCACCGAGAACACCGCTGAAAAAACGGCCAACAATGGGACCAACAACGTATCCAGAAACAAGGCCAAAAGCACACCGAACAACACCCCGCGCAGCACAAAAGACAACCCGCAGAACAACACACCTCCAAGCACTGCGCTGCCAACCCTGTCACCGGCCCATGCCCAAGTGCAGCGCGGCGCCTACTTGGCCCGCATTGGCAACTGCGCCCAATGCCACACCGCGCCCGGTGGCCGCCCGTATGCGGGGGCGCGGTCTATCCAAACGCCCTTTGGCACTATTTTTTCCAGCAACCTCACCGCCGATGCCACGCATGGACTGGGCGCATGGACGCAGCAGGACTTCTGGAACGCGCTGCACGAGGGCAAATCCAAAAACGGGCGGCTGCTCTACCCGGCATTCCCTTACACCAGCTACACGCACATCACACGCAGCGATGCCAACGCGCTGTTTGCCTACTTCCAAAGCCTAGCCCCCGTGGCCCAGCCCAACCAGCCCCACCAACTCAGTTGGCCCGCCAAAACCACGCTAGGGCTCTGGGCTTGGCGAATGCTGTTCTTTAGCCCCGCTGCAACCGAGCCGCCTTTGGAACGCGGTGAATACCTGGTGCGCGGCCTGGCCCACTGCAACGAATGCCACCTGCCACGCAATGCACTGGGTGCCAGCCAACACAAGAGCCTGCGAGACGCCAGCATGCCCGATTCGGCCTGGGTCAGCCCCTCACTCGACCCGCGCAACCCCAATGCGGCCAGCCATTGGAGCGAGGCAGAACTGGTGCGTTTGCTCAAAACAGGGGTCTCGCCCCATGGCTACGCCCAAGGCCCCATGGCCGAAGTGGTGCTGCACAGCACGCAGTACCTCGAAGAATCCGATGCACAGGCCATTGCCAAGTACCTGCGCAGAGCCAACACCGCAGCCCCAACCCCAAAGCCTGTACCCACCGCCACGGCGCAAGCACCCAACCCCAACCCCAACCCCAAAGCCAACGTCAACGTCAAAGCCAACGTCAACGTCAATGCCCTGCACCCTGGCGCTCGCCTCTACACGCAGCATTGCAGCCAATGCCATGGCGTCAACGGCCAAGGCCAAGCGGGGGCCTACCCCGCCTTGGCGGGCAACCCCAGGGTCACGCAGGCCAACACCCAAAACTTGATTCAAACCCTGTTGTACGGCGGCTACCCGGCTGCCACGGCGGGCAACCCGCGCCCGTTTGGCATGCCCGCTTTTGTGCTGCATTTGAACGATGCACAAAGCGCCGCCGTGCTGAGCTTCGTTCGCAGCGCTTGGGGCAACACGGCGGCACCCGTGGCTACCATTGACATTACGCAAGCCAAAAAATAATGCACCCGCTAGCCCGCTCACCCGCCCTGCCAAACACCTACGTAAAAACCTATGTAAACACCCATGGAAACACCTCCCAAAGCATCGAAAAAAAACAAAGCACAGGCCACCTCTGACCTGCTGATCGAGGGCTACACCCCCGCGCAACTCATTGAAGACTTGCGCAAATACCAAGCCGAACTGGAGATTCAAAACCAAGCCCTGCGCTACAGCCAGCAAGAGGCCGAAGGTGCCTCGGAGCGCTTTGCCACGCTGTTCTCCAGCGTGCCGCTCGCACTGATGGTGGTGGACGAGGAAAGCCTGGTCATGGCCAGCAATGCCATGGCATTGCAGCTGTTTCAGCCCCGCGAAAGCGATCCGCCGCTGAACTTTTTGTTCCCCTTCGTGGGCAGCAAACACGCCATCCAAGTCACCCAAGCGTTCCTAGAGGCCAAAACCCAAGGCTCTAGCGAGATCAACGAAGTGGTCTTTAGCGTGGGCGCCTCCAACAGTTTCACCGGGGACCTGCACATTGCGCGCATTGAAAACCCCCTCGATGAACTGGCGCACTTTATCTGCGCCATCATCGACCAAGGGCCGCTGCTGGCCCAGCGCCTGGCTTTGCAAGAAAGCGCCAACGTGCTGCTGCAACGCAACAAAGATTTGTTGCTCTCCGAAAACCGCATGGCCGCCATCATCAACTCCTCGCTGGACGCCATTTTGTGTGTCGATGAAAACCTCTGCATTAGCGTTTTCAACCCTGCCGCAACCACCCTGTTTGGCTGCCCCGCCGCGTCGGCTTTTGGCAGCCGATTGGGGCGCTTTTTACCCGCTGTAGAGCACGCGCTGTTGGGGCAACAGGTGCCCGCACAGGCCATGCTAGGAGAGTTCCAGGCCAGCACGCTGCAAGGCAAAACCATTTTTGTGGAAATCAGCGTCTCCCAAGACTCTTACGCCGCGCACGACACCCAAGGCGCAGTGACCACCATTTTTGCACGCGATCTGAGCGCCAAAAAACAAGCCGAAGCGCAACGCATTGCCTTGGAAACACAGCTGCGCGAATCGCAAAAAATGCAGGCCATGGGCACCATGGCAGGTGGCATTGCCCACGACTTCAACAACATTCTCAGCGCCATCTTGGGCAACGTCGAACTCGCCAAACAAGACACCCCCGCGCAATCGGCGGCGCTGGTGAGCCTGCAAGAAATTGAAAAAGCCGGTCGCC
>JBIPME010000269.1:0-3702 GCA_044369275.1 Rhodoferax sp. | reverse complement strand
TGCTCCCTACAACAGACGATCAAAAGGCTATCGCTATTGCTTTATCGGAAATGGACGCTGACCTGTCTGCACTGGAATCACGCCTCGCAAAAACTCGCGACCTCAAGCAAGGGATGATGCAAGAGTTGCTGACGGGCCGAACTCGTTTGGTTTGAATGCTTGGAATCCGAAATTATTGGAAATTGAATGACGATTAAGGTGCTGACTAAACGCTTCGCTGAATTGGCGCTTCAACTTGAAGCGATTGGAGAAACTCGCCAAACTAAACGTAGCGAGTACTCTGGGCCTTATGAAGAGGTTGATCCTGAGTTGTTACTTGGCTGGTGTGTCAAGGCTCGTAGCCTTATCGGCTCGGCATGCAGTAAAGATGGCGAGCACTTGCTTTTTAAAAGCGTGAAAGCGGTTTTTCTTGCTGCCAAAGAGGATTTTGAAGGTGGATATCTGGTGTCTGTTCGGAATCTTATCCAGGCTGAAGTAGCTGGTAACGAGATCGATCAAGCGACAGAACTTTGGGGTTCTGGTTACATAACAGCGGCGGCAGTTGTCGCTGGCGTTGTATTGGAAACAACGCTCCGAACCTTATGTGAAGCAAATGGCTTGTCTACAGGTAAGCTGAACAAGATGAATGATGACTTGGCGAAGGCAGGCGTCTACAACTCGTTAAAGCATAAAAGCATCACATCGTTAGCAGCTGTGCGTAACAGCGCTGCGCATGGAAAGACGGACGAATTCACGGCTCAAGATGTCAAGTCAATGATTTCTGATGTGCAGCGTTTTGCTGAGGAAGCATTTTCCTGACCATCAAGGCATTTGATATGACAGAAGCCGACCTCCTGCAAACCTTGGCCCGTGGCGAAGACAGCCGTCACCAGTTCAAGCGCGATGCCACCAATGCCGATGGCATGGCGGCCGAGCTGGCTGCGTTGGCCAACAGCAGCGGTGG
Source organism: Rhodoferax sp. (assembly GCA_044369275.1). GTDB lineage: Bacteria > Pseudomonadota > Gammaproteobacteria > Burkholderiales > Burkholderiaceae_C > Allorhodoferax. The sequence continues at coordinate 2,759 of JBIPME010000269.1, read as the reverse complement.
CACGGTTTTTTTGGGGGTGGCCGATGACGGCAACATCGCCGGGCTGGATGCATCTGCTGTTCGGCGTTTGAATCAGCTGATCAGCAATGCGGCCAGCCAGCATGTGCGCCCGCCGCTGCACCCGCAAACCCAAAACATGCAAACCGCCCAAGGCTTGGTGCTGGTGGTGTCGGTGCCCGATGGGCTGAACAAGCCTTATATGGACCTGCAAGGCCGCGTGTGGGTGAAAAGCGGGGCCGACAAGCGCCATGTGACGGCGCGTGAAGAAATGCAGCGCATGTTCCAGTGCGGCGGGCTGCTGCAGGCCGACCAAGTGCCGGTGCGCAACGCCACCGTGGCAGACATTGACGAGCGGGCCTTTGGCCGCTACTTCGAGCGGCGCTATGGCCAAAGCCTGAGCGCAGCGGGCTTGCCCGTGGTGCAGTTGATGGAAAACCTGCAACTGGCGCAGGGCGGCGTGCCCAACTTGGCGGGCGTGTTGTTGTTTGGCAAGCACCCGCAGAGACTTCTGCCGGTTTGCCAGATGGGCGCGGTGTGGTTTCCGGGCACGCGCTTGGGTGACACGCGCTACCTGGATAGCGAAAACATCGATGGCCCGCTGGACGAGCAGTTTGAGCGCGGCATGGCTTTCCTCAAGCGCAGCTTGCACAAGGTGCAGGCGGGCAGGGGGTGTAGGCAAATTCGCACCGGTGTGTCCAACCGCCGTAACCAGGTGCTGGCCGAGCACGCGGCGCACATCTTGCCCTACCGTGGCATGGGCACAGGCGTGCCCCGTGCGCTGGATGCGTGGCCCCAAATTGACTTGGTGGATGAGCCTGAAATCAACCAGTTTCGGGCGGTGGTTTGGCGGACGGTGCAGACTGCGGAAAATACTTCGGTAGAAGCTTCGGTAGAAACCCCGCAAGTCCCGCTCAAAACCCCCGAGGCTATTTTGGCCTTGCTGTCTGAGCAGCCAACCATGACCTTGTCGCAAGTCGCAAACCGACTTGGAAAGAGCACATGGGCCATCGAAATGGCCGTGGCCAAATTGACTGAATCAGGCAAATTGAAATATGTAGGCCCTCAAAAGGGCGCTCACTGGGAGGTGATGTGAGTAAAGTTATGCGCCAGGAGTGGTCTATTTACAATGAATTGGTATAGGAGAAATACTAATGAGTTTGATCCGTCGAAATTTCACACAAGTCTGGGATCAGTTGAGGGCCAAAAAGCCGCAAATGGCGCAGTTTTTGGAGTCGGTGCGCATCAACAACTTGCGCGGCATTACCGATTTGCCAGTGAGTTTCAGCTTCCCGGTGACGGTGGTTGCAGGGCCGAATGGCTGTGGCAAATCAACCGTTTTGTTTGCTTGCGCTTGTGCCTACGATGTACCGGGCAAGCGCGATTACAGTCCCGCTGTGCTGTTTCCCAGCTTGCGCGCTAAGCACGATCCAGAGGTTTCCGACGCTGAGGGCAAGCCTTCGTTTGAGTATTACTTCATTGACAACGGGGATCGTGTGGGCATGGCCTGGCGGCGCTTAAAGTCGTGGAGCAAAAGTTTTATGGGGCGCAAGAACGGACGTCAGCCGCAAAGGGAGCTGTACTTGCGCACCTTGGCCAATTTGACGAGTCCCTCGGAGGTTCGCAGCATTTTGCAGATTGGCAATCAGGACTTCAGTCGCAATGAACTGGATGCAGACCTGATTGCTTTTGCACACAAGGTTTTGCCCTTCAAATACCGCGGCTTGAAGTTGTTGACCCTCAAGGGCAAAGACTTGCTTTTTGCTGACCGAGAGGGGGCCGCAAGCCCTTATTCAGAGTTTCATATGTCTGCAGGTGAGCGGGCACTGCTGCGAATCTCTAAAGACATTTCTCGGTTGAAAAACGCCTTGATTTTGATTGATGAAATTGAGGCGGGCCTGCACCCTTTCACGCAGCAGCAGGTCATGCTCGAATTGCAACGATTGGCGTTGCGCAACAATTTACAAATCATTGTCACCTCTCACAGTCCGGTGATTCTGGAAAGCGTGCCACCTGAAGGACGCGTTTTTCTGGAGCGAACCGTCGATAACGTTGTTGTTCAACCGCCGTATCGCGATATTTTTCAGCGGGCTTTTTACGGTCGACCGCAGGATCGTTTGTCCGTGCTGTGCGAAGACACCGTTGGGGAGTCCTTGATTTTGGGCGTTCTGGATCGGATCAACCCCAATCTACAGCTGACCCCTGATGACATCACCGTCGGTCGTGATACCGGTAAGGATCAGTTTGCGCAGCACGTAGAGGCGCTTGGAAAGTTCAATTTACTCGATGAATTTGTCTTTGTTCTGGATGGTGATGCCAGAGCTGTTGAGGGTCAAATAGCCCAGGCTGCAAGTCGATTCAACCGTGTCATCAAGCCGCTGTATTTGCCAGGCGATGCGCCGCCCGAGGATTGGATTTACAAAATGCTCGAAGGTAAAAGTGCAGCGTACAGCGAACATTTGAGCTCACCCAATCTGGCTGCTCTTTTGCAGCAGCTGCGTCAACAATTTGATGGCGCGGCAGACAAACCAACCAATATTTTGAAGGCACGTTATGCAACTTTGGCGGATGCGCTTCAGCGAACACCAGAGGAAATTGCACGATTGGTTGGGCGCTGCGAGTCGGATGCAGGAGAGATGCGCAATTTTGCAAATGATTTGACACAGGCGATCATGGATTGGCGCAGTAGATCGGCGATTTGAGTGCAGTTTGCTTTCATGAATGCGAATGAAATAAATACAAAATGGAAATCAATCAGCGTG
>JBIPME010000211.1:0-4352 GCA_044369275.1 Rhodoferax sp. | reverse complement strand
TGCGCAAGCTCTTGGAAGGTGTCTTAACCGCCGGGGCCGTGCTGATTTTTACCTTGTGGATTTCCTCGGGCATTGAGTCGCGCATCTTGCGCTCGGCCACGGGCGGCGAACTGTCACTGCGCAAAGCCGTTAGCAATGGGGCGCGGGCATTGCTGCTGTTTGTGGGTTTTATCGTGGCCTTGTCGGCGGTTGGCATTGATTTGACCGCGTTGTCCGTGCTGGGCGGGGCGGTGGGCGTGGGCATTGGCCTGGGTCTGCAAAAACTCGCCTCCAACTATGTGAGCGGCTTTGTCATTTTGGCCGAACGCAGCATGCGCATTGGTGACAACGTCAAAGTCGATAACTTTGAGGGCATGATCACGCAAATCAACACGCGCTATACGGTCATCAAATCCTCCACTGGCCGCGAATCCATTGTGCCCAACGAATTGCTTATTACCAGCCGGGTCGAAAACCTTGCACTCAGTGACTCGCAGGTCTACCAAACCACCTCGGTGTCCGTTGCCTACAACAGTGACGTGGATTTAGTCAAAACGCTTTTGGTCGGGGCGGCAACGGCACAGCTTCGCATACTGCAAGACCCCAGCCCTGCGGCAATGCTGTCCTTATTTGGGGAGAATGGACTTGAATTCACCTTGGGTTACTGGATTAGTGACCCCGAAAATGGACAGGCCAACTTGCGTTCTGAGGTTAATTTGGCGATATTGGCTTCTTTTCGCAAACACGGGATCGAAATTCCTTACCCACAACGCGTTGTCAACACCACGCCCCGAGACAAAACCGCGTAAAAAATCACGGCTATAATTTTCATAAAAAGAACGACCGTTCTTTTTATGGTTTGCAATTGCCCCGATAAAATAGCAAGGTTTGTCACATTAAACAATTAGTAGTTAGTAACTTGATTTATTACCATCTGGAGCAACAAGCATGAAAGTATTGGTTCCCGTCAAACGCGTCGTCGATTACAACGTCAAAGTCAGAGTCAAGTCTGACGCCAGTGGCGTTGATACTACGAATGTCAAAATGAGCATGAATCCTTTTGACGAAATTGCCGTTGAAGAGGCCGTCCGCCTGAAAGAAAAAGGCGTTGTGAGTGAAATTATTGCGGTTTCCTGCGGCGTGAGCCAATGTTCTGAAACACTGCGCACTGCCATGGCGATTGGTGCAGACCGTGGCATCTTGGTGGAAACGACGGAAGATTTGCAACCTTTGGCAGTCGCCAAACTGTTGAAACAGTTGGTCGATAAAGAACAAGTCGGCTTGGTGATCTTGGGCAAACAAGCCATTGACGACGATTGCAACCAAACGGGCCAGATGCTTGCGGCCTTGGGCGATTGGCCACAGGCCACCTTTGCCAGCAAAGTCGAAATCGCCGACGGCAAAGCCCGTGTGACCCGTGAGGTCGATGGTGGCTCAGAAACACTGTCGCTGACCTTGCCCGCCATCATCACCACCGACTTGCGCCTCAACGAGCCACGCTATGTCACCTTGCCCAACATCATGAAGGCCAAGAAAAAACAACTCGACACGATCAAACCCGAAGACTTAGGGGTTGACGTGGCAGCACGTATCAAAACGCTCAAAGTGGTTGAGCCCCCACAACGCAGCGCAGGTATCAAGGTTCCTGATGTGGCCACCTTGGTCGCGAAACTTAAAACCGAAGCCAAAGTTATTTAAACCTATTTGAACTTATTTAACGCTATTTAAAGCGATAAGAAGACATTAGAAGCCATTAGAAGTTATTTGAAAGAAATCCAATGACCACTCTCGTAATTGCCGAACACGACAACAACAGCCTGAAAAACGGCACATTGAACACCGTAACTGCCGCTCTCCAATGCGGTGGTGAATTGCACATTCTGGTCGCCGGCCACAACGCCAATGCCGCAGCCGCACAAGCCGCGCAAATTCCAGGCGTAGCCAAAGTCATTCACACCGAGCACGAAAGCCTAGCGCACGGCTTGGCAGAAAATGTCAGCGCGCAAGTCTTGGCCATCGCTGCCAACTACAGCCACATTGTGTTTGCCGCTACAGCCTATGGCAAAAACATCGCGCCCAGGGTTGCAGCCAAGCTCGACGTAGGCCAAGTCTCCGACATCACCAAAGTGATCAGCCCCGACACCTTTGAGCGCCCCATTTACGCAGGCAACGCCATTGCCACGGTGCAGGCCACCGATGCGACCAAAGTTCTCACCGTGCGGACCACCGGTTTTGACCCCGCTGCCACCACGGGCGGCAACGCCCCAGTGGAGTCCATGGGTGCCGTGAATGTCTCCGACAAGGTCAGCTTTCTCGGCTCCGAGATCGCGCGAAACGACCGTCCCGACCTGACCGCTGCCAAAATTATTGTCTCCGGTGGACGTGCATTGGGTTCCAGCGAAAAATTCATGGAAATCATGACCCCCTTGGCCGACAAACTGGGCGCTGCCATGGGTGCCAGCCGGGCCGCCGTCGATGCAGGTTATGCACCGAATGACTGGCAAGTTGGCCAAACAGGAAAAATCGTTGCGCCACAGCTCTACGTTGCGTGCGGCATCAGCGGTGCCATTCAGCACTTGGCTGGAATGAAAGACAGCAAGGTCATTGTGGCAATCAACAAAGATGGTGAAGCCCCCATTTTTAGCGTTGCAGACTACGGCCTCGAAGCTGATTTGTTCACCGCCGTTCCAGCGTTGGTAGCCGCACTCTAAAGCGGCTGCATTCAGAGTACGAAGCGTACTTACAGCCCCTACAAGGATGCCCCAACAGGCATCCTTTTTTATCCATATCAATCTAGAGGAGTTTTTGATGCCTTATGCCGCCCCCCTGAAAGACATGCTGTTCAATATTGCGCATTTAGCCCAGATTGAGCACATTGCACAGCTTCCTGGCTTTGAAGATGCGGGGCTAGACACCGCGCAAGCGGTACTAGAAGAGGCGGCCAAATTCAACCAAGACATCTTGGAACCTTTGAATTGGGAAGGCGACATCAACCCCTCGTCTTGGAAAGATGGCGTTGTCACGGCAACGCCGGGTTTCAAAGAAGCGTTTCAACAATTCACACAAGGCGGTTGGCAAGGGCTGCAACACCCCAGCGATTTTGGGGGCCAAGGCTTGCCCAAAACCATTGGTGCCTCGTGCATTGAAATGGTCAACAGCGCCAACATGAGTTTCGCGTTGTGCCCGCTTTTAAGTGATGGCGCTATCGAAGCCTTGCTCACCGCAGGCTCCGACGCGCTCAAGGCCATCTACCTCGAAAAACTCATCAGTGGCCAGTGGACAGGCACCATGAACCTGACCGAGCCCCAAGCGGGCAGTGACCTAGCATTGGTGCGCAGCCGGGCACAGCCCCAGGACAATGGCAGCTACAAAATTTTTGGCACCAAAATCTACATCACCTGGGGTGAGCACGATATGGCCGAAAACATTGTCCACCTGGTCTTGGCCAGGGTACAGGGCGCGCCAGAAGGCATCAAAGGCATTAGCCTTTTCGTCGTTCCCAAATTCTTAGTCCGCCCCGATGGGAGCTTAGGGGAACGCAACGATGTGCAGTGCGTCAGCATAGAACACAAAATGGGCATTAAGGCCAGCCCTACAGCCGTGCTGCAATACGGGGATGGTCTGAAAAACAGCGTTGCCGACCAGGCCGGCCCGGGTGCCGTGGGCTACCTGGTGGGACAAGAAAATCGCGGTCTAGAGTACATGTTCATCATGATGAACGCTGCCCGTTACGCGGTAGGCATACAAGGCATCGCCATCGCTGAGCGCGCCTACCAAAAAGCCGTAACTTTTGCCAAAGAACGCGTACAAAGTCGCCCGGTGGACAACTCCATCGCCACCAGTGCGGCCATCATCCACCACCCCGATGTCCGACGCATGCTCATGACCATGCGTGCCTACACCGAGGCTTGCAGGGCCATGGCCAGCGTGGCTGCCAGCGCCTACGACACCGCGCACCACCACCCTGATGCAGAGGTACGCCAAACAAACCAAAGCTTCTACGAATTCATGGTGCCTTTGGTCAAAGGCTACAGCACCGAAATGAGCTTGGAAGTCACCTCCATGGCAATCCAAGTGCATGGCGGCATGGGCTTTATTGAAGAAACAGGCGTTGCACAGTACTACCGCGACGCCAAAATTTTGACCATCTACGAAGGCACCACCGCCATTCAAGCCAACGACTTAATTGGCCGCAAAACCCTGCGCGACAAGGGGCACACCGCCCAAGCCATCGCCGCACAAATAGCGCAAACCGAGAGCGAGCTGCAAAGCTCTGGAACAGCCGATGCACTCGCCGTGGCCCAACGGCTTCACAGCGCACGCAAGGCGTTTTTAGACGTTGTGCAATTTATGCTCGACCACGCCAAAACACA
>JBIPME010000210.1:0-4362 GCA_044369275.1 Rhodoferax sp. | reverse complement strand
CCCACCGCAAACCGGCTTTCATCGGTCAGCGAGATATGGCCTTGGCGCACGTCGCGGAGCAAATTTTCAATGCCCTGCCCAATGCTTTGCCCTTGGGTCTGCAAGGCTTTTTTCTGCGCTTGCACATTGAAAGCCAAAAAATTACTGGGCGCCATGGCTGCAGCCCATTGCTCCACCGCAAACTGCATGCGGCTGCACACTTTGTCGTCGGCTTGCATGGCGTCTACCAAGCCGTTCAAGGTGCGCACATGGAGCAAATAGCTGGCCACCGCCAAGGCCGCGCTGGGGTTTTCTGTCCAAGCGGGGTCCGCAAAACGCCGATCGGCGCTGTCCTTAATGCGCCGCTGCGCAGCACTGGCACCTTCGGTTACAAGCTCCAAAGCATCGCGCTGGTATTGCGCTTGCAAAAGCGTGAGTTTTTCGGGCGAGAACGCAATCGGAGCAACACCAGCGCCCACGCCAGGCCCTAAAGCACCGAAGTTGGCACCGGACTTGGCATCGGAGTTGGTGCCAGCCTGTACGCCATATTGCGCAGCAGCCCCCTTCATCGCTTGGGCCATACCATCGACAATCGATTGCTGTATTTGCTGGGCCGACATGGCCCAAAGATTTGTAAGGTTTTGCACTGTTCATTCCATCCCGTATTGAAAACTACGCTGCCCACAGAGTAGTATCTCAGGCTTAGTCTGTGTATTTTAAAAAATATAGTTAGTTTTAACCCTATGTACATCATCCCCATTGCTTGGATTTATGTTGCGCTGATGGCAAGCGTAGCCGAAGCTATGAGCCCCAACGGTACGGTATTGGGCGCAGTATTCACTTTTATTTTTTATGGGCTGATTCCCGTCGCGCTCATTGTCTATTTCATGGGAACCCCCGCACGCAAACGCGCCTTGCGCGCGCAGGAAAAACGGGCCATTGAAGAAGCGCAAGCCCGTGCTAAACAGGCCGCGGATCCACAAGAAAGCGATGCGCTCGCAGCAAGCACTGCGGCATCTCCAACGCTAACGCCGCACCAACCAACAGGCGGCAGTTAGCTTGAAGGCTGTAGCCACACGGCGGCGGCAAAACGCCCCGTAACGCGATCACGGCGGTGGGAGAAATAAGCACTGGGGTTGCCAACTGTGCACCAGGGCATGCTGCCATCGTTACCAAAAATACGCTTAAGTCCCAGCGCGTGCAGGCGTTGGCGTGCCAATGCGGGCAGATTGGCCAACCACTTGTTCGGGTCTTGGGCGCTGGGCACAAAATGCACGTGCGACTGCGGGTTCTGGGCTACAAATGCTTGGCGCACTTCCGGCCCCACCTCAAAAGCGCTGGGGCCTATGCAGGGCCCAAGCCAGGCTACAAGATGCTGGGCATTCCAAGCCACAGGGTCTGCGCAAATGGCGGGGGTAAAACTGTGGCAAGCACTCTCCAAGATGCCCTGCCCCGCATGGCCTAAGAGACCTCGCCAGCCTGCGTGGGCTGCAGCCACTTGCGTCCCCTGCGCATTGCACAGCAGCACAGGCAGGCAATCGGCCACCATGGCAATGCATGCCAAGCCTTTATGGCGCGTAAAGGCAGCGTCTGCTTGCTGCTCGTCCAAGCTGTCAGGCCCAATCTCTAGCGTTTGCGTGCCATGGACTTGGTGCAAGAAAACCGGCTGCGCGCCCATGGCCTGTGCTAGCAATGCGCGGTTATGTTGTACGTGTGAGGGGTCATCCGCAACGTACAGCCCGAGGTTGCAACTGTCAAACGGCATGCGGGAGACACCGCCTTGGCGCGAGGTGCAAAGGGCTTGAACGCTAACGGGGGCATCCCACTCGGGGCGTAACCAATTATTGGGCAGAAGGGGCATAGGTAAAAATGAAATCAAGACACAAAATCCAAGCAACGCTCCGGCTGCGCCTGTTGGAAAGCAGGCAAAGCCATGCAGGCTTCGTAAGCGGCCATGGTGCGGGGCAGTTGGTCTAAGGGCACTGCAAAGCGTTTGGCGTTATAAATTTGTGGCACCAACAGACAGTCCGCCATCGTGGGGCTGTTGCCAAAACAAAATGGGCCTGCCAGTGGGGACGGTGTTGGGCTCTGCATGGGGTTCTGTGTGGGGTGCTGCGTTGGGCTCTTTGTGGGGTGCGGTGTCTGGTTTTGCGTCTGCAAATGCTGCAGTTGCTGCTCAAAAGCCAGCAGCCCTTGGCGCACCCAATGGTGGTACCACGTATTTTTTTGTACATCGCCCACACCCAGCGTAGTTTGCAAGTATTGCAGCACGCGCAAATTGTTCAACGGGTGTATTTCGCAGGCGATGGATTGCGCCAGCGCACGTACTTGGGCGCGGCCCAGCGAATCGGCGGGGAGCAAGGGTGGCTGGGGGTGGGTTTCTTCAAGGTATTCGATAATGGCCATGGACTGCAACAGCACCTGTCCCTGCGTCTCTAAACAGGGGACGAGTTGATCGGGAGATTGGGCCGTAAAGGGCGTTGTCTTGTGTTCGCCACGCACCAAGTGCACCGGAATATAGTCATACGCCAGCCCTTTAATCGCTAAAGCAATGCGCACGCGGTAGGACGCAGAGGATCGGAAATAATTGTAGAGTTTCATGGTGTGCAAAATAAAACCGCCAGACATTGGGCAGTCCGCATTTTGCACCTCTGCACCCCAGCCATGCGTGCGCAAGGCTCACAAGCACTTGCGCGCCACATTGCCCCGCACAAGCCAAAGAAACGCATACACTTTTAATTTTTTCTTTTGGTAAAGCAAATGATCTTAGAACTCGCCGATATTCGCATCCACCCTGGCCAAGCCACCGCTTTTAATGAAGCCATTGCCAAAGGCCTGCGCGAAGTTATTTCGCAAGCCAAGGGGTTTCAAGGTTTTACCGTGAACCAAGGCATTGAAAACCCTGAGCGCTTTGTGCTGCAAATTTTTTGGGACACCTTGGAGGACCATACCGTAGGCTTTCGCCAGTCTCCCGCGTTTGCACAATGGCGTACGATTGTGGGGCCATTTTTTGTAGCCCCTCCGCTCGTTGAACACTTCGAATTGCGCTGTCAATCGCATTAATGTTGCGCAACAACGCAACAAGGCAAGACCGCCGGTCTTGCAACTTCAACCTCCACTTTGAACCGCTTTTATGACCACATACGCTTTTCCTCCTTCTAAGCCTGTCAGCGTGCCAATTACGGGCCAAGCAGAACAGTTTCCCGTGCGGCGCATTTACTGCGTAGGCCGCAACTACGAAGCGCATGCCAAAGAGATGGGCGGCGCTGGCAAAGAAATGCCATTTTTCTTCATGAAGCCCGCCGACGCTATCGTTTTAGCGGACGTTGCGCAGGGTGCAACACTGCCCTACCCCAGCATGACAAGCAACCTGCACCACGAAGTTGAGCTGGTGGTTGCGATCGGGAAAGCGGGTAGCCACATCCCAGCGGCGGATGCGCTACAACATGTTTTTGGCTATGCCGTGGGCTTGGACATGACGCGGCGCGACTTGCAAAGTGAAATGAAAAAGCAAGGCCAACCCTGGTCCATTGCCAAAGGTTTTGACCACTCGGCACCCATAGGCCCCATTACCCTTGCAGCGCAAGTACCGCAGATCCACAAGGCCGAAATTGCCCTGCAAGTCAATGGTCAAGAGCGCCAGCGCAGTGGCATCGACCAAATGATCTGGAATGTCAGCGAAATCATTGCCGCCTTGTCGAACGCCTGGGCGCTGCAAGCAGGTGACCTGGTTTTTACAGGCACGCCGCAAGGGGTCGGGCCCGTTGTACGCGCGGACCGCATTGCTGCGCAAATTACTGGGCTAGCAGCCATTCAGGTGCAACTGGTCTAAGCAACTGGTCTAATCACACAGGCAATCCATCCACAAAGGCAACCCCGCTATGTACCGCGAACCTATCAAACACTGCAAATCCTGCGGCTACGCGGTGGTCTACCGCACGCCCGACGATGGCGACACCAAGCCACGGGCCGTGTGCCCCCAGTGCAGCACCATCCACTATGAAAACCCGCTCAACGTTGTGGGCACCGTGCCTTACTGGGGCGATAGTGTGCTGCTGTGCAAACGCAGTATTGAACCCCGAAAAGGAATGTGGACGCTGCCCGCTGGGTTTATGGAGCTCCAAGAAACGGTGGCCCAAGGTGCCGCACGGGAAACAGTGGAAGAAGCGGGCGCTGAATTTGAAATGCAATCGCTGTTTACGCTCTTGAGCGTGCCAAGCGTAGGCCAAGTGCATCTGTTCTTTTTGGCCCGACTCACCAGCGACCAGTTCAACCCGGGTACGGAAACCCTAGAGGCACGGCTTTTTTCCGAAGCCGAAATTCCTTGGGATACGCTGGCCTTTCAAACGACCAAAGTCACCCTGGCGCACTACTTCAATGACC
>JBIPME010000209.1:0-4367 GCA_044369275.1 Rhodoferax sp. | reverse complement strand
ACAAAATCACCCAAATCGGCGAGGCCAATTTCACCCACTTTGAGCGCATGGTGCTGCTGCAAAGCATAGACACCCATTGGCGTGACCATTTAAGCGCATTGGACTACCTGCGCCAGGGCATCCACTTGCGCGGCTATGCCCAAAAGCAACCCAAGCAAGAATACAAACGCGAAGCCTTTGAACTCTTCGGCCAGTTGCTGGACTCGGTTAAAAACGAATCCACCAAAATACTCATGACCGTCAACATCCAGTCCAATACCGAACTCGATGAAGCCTCCCAAGAGATGGAGCACCGTGGTGAGGCCCTGATCAATGTGACCTACAGCGCCCCTACCGAAACCGGCGAAGTGCAAACCACCCCAGCCCCGCGTGCCCAAGGAGCGTACAGCCTAGGCAATGAGGTTGCCAAAGTGGGCCGCAATGAGCCCTGCCCTTGCGGCAGCGGTAAAAAATACAAGCACTGCCACGGTGCATTAAGCTAAACCGGTGCGTGCGGATTGCTTCAAGTTGCCGCCACGATTTCCGACTGCCCTTTGCTGACTTGGAAGCTGGCAAGGGTTTGCATGCCGCTCTCGGGCAGCGTGGCGTCGTCTAGGCCGCGCAGGTACACGCGCAGCGATTTGGGCGTGAAGTGGGCGATGCCGTAGCCGCGGTGCTTGGCATCGGCAAAAACGAAATGGGGGTTTTGCGCCAGGGTGCTGCTGATGTCGCTCTTGTTGGAACGTGCGCTGATGCTGGTGCCGCAGAACTCAACGCCCACGGTTTTGCTCTGGGGGTCCTGGTAATCGGCCTTGATGTTGCCGACCCAGTTTTCGTGCACATCCCCGCCTAGGAAGACGGGGTTGGGAACGGCAAATTTTTGCAAGCTGTCGGTCAATCGCGTGCGCGCGGGGCGGTAACCGTCCCAGCCGTCGTTCCAGAAGCGGGCTTGGGTCTGGCTCCCAAGATTGCGTTGCCCAAACAGGGTCTGCTGCGCCAACACGTTCCACGTCACCTGCTGTGCAGCGCTGGCGCTCAGGGCACTTCGCAGCCAGGCTTCTTGCGGATGGCCTAGCATGGAGCGTGCGGGATCAGCCCATAGGCTGCATTGCGCAGGGTTGAGAACGCCGGAGCCCGGTTGCCCGTCTGGCGTGCAGGCCTGTGGGTCTTTGTATTGGCGCGCATCTAGCAGGTAGATAGTGGCGAGTTTGCCGTATTGCACTTGGGTGTAGAGGCGCATGCTGCTGTAAGGGCTGCGCCCGCCCAGGGCTTGGGCAAGCACGTTGGCGCGCAGCGGCATGTTTTCGTAATACGCTTGGTACGCGGCAGCGCGGCGGGTGGCGAAGTCACTGGCTTGTGGTGCGCCTTTGCCGTTGCCACTGTTGCCACTGTGTTCACCCGCGTAGTCATTTTGAACTTCGTGGTCATCCCAGGTCATGAGCCAAGGTGCGCTGGCATGCATGGCTTGCAAATCGGGGTCGGTTTTGTAGAGCGCGTAACGCCTGCGGAAGTCTTCCAATGAGAGCACCCAACCACCGCCGGGCTTGCGCAAACGGCTGCTGGTGCCAGGGTATTCGTAGATGTAGTCGCCCAAGAAAAGCACCGCATCGACGTTTTCGGCTTGCATGTGACGCCAGGCGGCAAAGTAGCCGTCTTCCCATTTTTGGCACGATGCGTAAGCCAGCCGCAGGCTGGCGCTCTGGCTTGAAGCTTCGGGAAAGGTGCGTGTTTTCCCCAGTGGGCTGACCGCATCACCGGCCATGAAGCGGTAAAAATACCAACGGTCTGCGGCCAAGCCTGCGACTTCAACATGCACGCAGTAACCTAAAACGGCCAAGGCTTGCGCCTGTCCGCTTTGCACGATGCGCTGAAATTGCGGGTCGTGGGCAATTTCCCAGCGCACGGTGATGGCCGATTCTGTAATTTGCTGTGCCACGCTGGGCACGAGTCGGGTCCACAACACAAGGGCGTTGTGCGTGGGTGCGCCGCTGGCAACCCCCAGCGCAAAGGGGTAGCTTTCCCAGCGCGGCTGGCTCCAGCTGCTGCGCGCCAGCCAGAGGGTGGTGGCGTTGGCCAAGGCGGTGCGCAGCAGGGTTCGGCGGTCCAGCATAGCGGTAGGAATGGAGGGCATGGGCCAGCGTGACCAAACGGCTTAGGTGGCGTTTGTCGCAACAGCTTGGCCCGCCGCATTGGTAGTGGCTTGGCCGGCCGCATTGGTAGCTGCTTGGGTAATAGCACGCAGGGTGCTGCGGGTGGTGATGAGTTCGGGCTCTAGCACAATCTCAATCAGCGTGCCGTTAGGGCGGGCCAGTGCGGCCAGTAGCTCGGCTTCAAAGTCGGCGCTGTCGCGCACCGCCACACCGGCATAACCATAGGCGCGTGCCAGCGCAGCGAAGTCGGGGTTATTGAGGTGGGTGCCCGCAGTGTGCTGGGGGTAGTCGCGCTCTTGGTGCATGCGGATGGTGCCAAACATGCCGTTGTTGAGTAAGACGATGATGGTTTTGGCCCCGTGCTGCACGGCGGTGGCCAGCTCTTGCCCATTCATTAAAAAATCACCATCGCCCGTTAGCGTCACCACGGTTCTGCCGGTGGTAATGGCAGCGGCAATACCCGCGGGCACGCCGTAGCCCATGGCCCCGTTGGTGGGGGCGAGTTGGGTTTTGTGGCCGCTGGCCAGGCCGGTGTAGCGGTAGTAGCGGTGCAACCAGCTGGCAAAGTTACCCGCACCATTGGTCAATACCGCGTCTTTGGGCAGGTGGCGCTGTAGGTTGTCAATGACGCGTGGCATGTCGACCACGGTGGGGTTCTGGGTGGGAAGGTCGGCAATCACGCTGGGCACTAAGTTGGCTTGGTAATCCGCGTGGCAGCCTTGGGTCCATTCGCTCCACGCCACCTGTGCGGGGGCGGGCAAGGCCGCCAGCGCATGTGCAGCGCCGTGCATGCTGGCTTGGATGGCGAGCTGGGCCTGGTAAACGCGGTTGAGCTCTTCGGCACCGCAGTGGATATGCACCAAGGTTTGCTGCGTTTGGGGGGCGGCTAGCAATTGGTAGCTGTTCGTGGTCATCTCACCCAGGCGTGCGCCCACCGCAAGCACCAAGTCGCTGGCGCGAATGCGTTGGGCCAAAGCGGGGTTGATGCCAATGCCGACATCGCCTGCGTACTGCGGGTGGTGGTTGTCAAAGGTGTCTTGGAAGCGAAAGGCATTGCCCACCGGCAGGTTCCAGTTTTCTGCAAAGCGTTGCAAAGCCTGTGCAGATTGCGGGCTCCAGCCCGGGCCGCCGACAATCACAAAGGGGCGCTGCGCCTGGGCCAATAGCGCTTGCAACTGCGCCAGCTGCTGCGGGTCCGGCCAGGCGTTGGCGGGCTGCACGCAGGGCAAGGGATAGCATCCAACGCTCCCTTGGGCCGTTTGAGCTGTTTGGGCCGCTTGGGGCAAGGGCTGGCGCAACATGTCTTCTGGCAACACCAGCACCACGGGGCCGGGACGCCCGTTCAAGGCGGTGGCAAACGCCCGTGCCACGTATTCGGGAATGCGTGCCGCGTCGTCAATGCGCTCCACGCGCTTGGCCATGCCCATGGTGCTGGGGCCGAACATGGCGCGGTAGTCCATTTCCTGAAACGCCTCGCGGTCCCGCGTGTCGCTGGCCACGTCGCCAATCAACAGCACCATAGGAGTGGAGTCTTGAAAAGCGGTGTGCACGCCAATCGAGGCATTGGTGGCCCCTGGCGCACGGGTCACAAAGCACACACCCGGACGGCCTGTGAGTTTGCCATGGGCCTCGGCCATGAAGGCCGCCCCGCCCTCGTGGCGGTTGGTCACGAAGGCAATGTGCTCCCGGTAGCGGTGAAAACCATCGAGTGCGGCCAAATAGCTCTCACCGGGTACGCCAAATACATGGCGCGTGCCTTGTGCAATCAGGCATTGCACCAACAAGTGCCCCGCAATCTGTGGTGTTTCAAGGGTGGGCATGTGGGTGGAAATTGGGGGAGTGATGGGTGCAGGGGTGGGCATCATGGGGACAAAAAAGCAAGTTGAATTGAAAGAATATCCACGATTGTGCACGGGTTCGGTTTGTGCCTATGCCCTCGCTCAAGCACGCCAAATGCGATGAATTCTCATTGGGATTGCAATTTCATCTAAATGAGATAGACTCGCATTTAGATTGCAATTCCCCATCGCAAGCTTTCCTGCATCCCCCATTGCAGTCTTGCCTTATTTCCTTGCCTTATTTCCTTGCCTTGTTTCCTTGCCTTCTTTCATCGCCTTGTTTCCTTGCTTTATTTTTGGAGCGTTATGACCCAGCTGTTGTCCGACTTGCCCAATGGCGCTAGCGCCACGGTAGAACGCGTGTTTGCGGGGCACCCTGCTGTGGGCGAAGCGAATTTGC
>JBIPME010000492.1:0-4367 GCA_044369275.1 Rhodoferax sp. | reverse complement strand
CTACCGCGAAAACTCGGACTACATCACCGAGATTGAAGCCGGCGACGGTGACAAGGACTACCGCAACGCCGTGATGAACGAGACGCTGGCCGCAGGCACCACCAATGCGCAGCTGGTGGACCGCGCTGCCGGGTCGTTCAAAGCAACCGGCGGCACGACCAAGGGCGCGGTGCAGATCAACGACCGGGCGCGCCTGCGTGGCAAGGTCATCAGTGGCAGAACCCGTGACGTGCTGCATGACGTGGCGCGGGATTCGGGCGCGAATTGGTCTATCCAAGACGGCCAGCTGCAGATGGTCAAAGCCAATGGCATGCTGCAAGGCGAGGCCATTGTGATCACCGCCGACACCGGCATGCTGGGCGCGCCGCAAGTCAACGACAAAGGCATTGGGCTTACGTGCTTGCTCAATCCGCAGCTGCGCATCAATGGCGCGATCAAGCTCGACAACAGCAGCATCAAGGCCCAGCGCCAGCAGGCGCAGGGCGAAAAGCAGCAAGACCCGCAAGCGTCCACGCGGCTGGACCCCGACGGGATTTACAAGGTTTTGAAGATCGCCCACAAGGGCGACACCCGTGGGAAAGATTGGGCGAGCAATATCGAGTGCATTGGCCTCGGTTGACCCACCCAACCACACCCGCCAAGCAGCTAAGCAATAGGCAAGCAATAGGCAAGCAATAGGCAAGCAATAGGCAAGCAGCAGCAACAAGCAGCCGCCCAAGCAACCGCAATCAACTGGACAAACACTATGGACGACGGCACAACCACAAGCCAGATGCAGCGCGATGCGCAAGTGGCGGGGGGGCTGGAGGAGGCGCATGCCGCCCAGATCGAGGGCAGGCTTAAAGACCTGCACACCTGCCTGCCCGGAATCATCGTCAGCTTTGACCCGGCGACACAAACCGCCTCGGTGCAGCCCGCCATCAAGCGCATTTTTACCGAGCGCGGCGCGGTCAACTTGCCCGTGTGCGTGGATGTGCCCGTGGCGTTTCCTGGCGGTGGTGACTTTTGGCTGACCTTTCCGGTCAAGGCTGGCGACGAGTGCATCTTGCTTTTTTCTGAGCGGGCGATTGATTTTTGGCACGCCAATGGCGGCACGCAGTTGCCCGCCGAATACCGGACGCATGACCTCTCGGACGGCATCGCGCAAGTGGGGCTCAATAGCCAAACCAAGAAGCTCACGGCCTTGCAGATGGACGGCGCCGAGCTGCGCTCGCGCTCACGCAGTAGCTTCATCAAGCTCTTGGCCAACGGCATCAGCATGCACACGCAGGGCGACATCCGCATCAATGCCGCGGGCTTGGTGCGCATTACGGGCGCACGCATTGAACTGAACTGAACTGAATTGAACTGAAGGAATTTTTTTATGGAACAAGCAGTCGTTAGGCTGGGTGATATTTGCACGGGCCACGGGTGCTGGCCTGCGCGCAGCAACGTGGGTGCATCAACCGACGTGGTGGTGAACGGGCGTGGTGTACACCGTGTGGGCGACGGCTGGGCCGCACACACCTGCCCCGCCATACCCGAAACGCATGCGAGCACGCAGGCCACCGGCAGCGCCACCGTGTTTGTCAACGGGCGGGCTTTGGCACGCATGGGCGACGCCATCGCCTGCGGCAGCGCCAATGCAACGGGCAGTCCCAACGTGTATGCGGGGTAGGCCATGGGCTTGACGAGACGCATCGACGGCAACCACGACATGACCTTCGGCCACGGCATTGCAGACATGGCGGTGGACGCCGAGGCCTGCGCCCAGAACGTGAAGACGCGCCTCTTGCTGTTGCAGCAAGAGTGGTTTCTCGACACCGATGCCGGTGTGCCCTGGCTGCAAGACATCATGGTCAAGCCTGCCAATCTGGCGCTGGCCGAATCCATCGTCAAACGAACGATTTTAGAGACCGAGGGCGTGAGCGCGTTGCGCAGCTTCTCCATGACTTTCGACCGCAACACCCGACGCCTAACCATAACGGCTGCCGTGGTCAACATTTACGGCAGCGTTGCCAACATCAAGGTGACTCAATGACACAACTTACAGCGCAAGGCTTCGAGCGAAGCCGACTCGACGAGCGGCTCGCAAACCTGCAAACCGCGGTGCAAGCCATCTTTGGGGCATCCATCAACCTGTCCGCCGACACCATCGACGGGCAGACCTTGGGCATCTTTGCCGAGGCGGTAAGCAACCTCGACCAACTGGTCGAAGACGTCTACCACAGCTTGAGCCCATCGTCGGCCACGGGCGCGGCGCTCAGCCGCTTGGTGCAGCTCAACGGCATTCGGCGCATCGGCGGCACGTACAGCACCTGCGACGTGCTGTGCGTCGGGCAGCAAGGCACGGTCATTCCTGCGGGCAGCCTCATCAAAAGCGTCTCCACCAACGCCACGTTCCAGACCACGGCAGACGTGACCATCGACGCCAGCGGCCAAGTGCTGCTGTCGTGCCGCGCCGTGGAGCTGGGTGCTAAGTTGGCTCCGGCGGCAACGCTGACCAAGATCGACACGCCCATCTACGGCTGGCAGACGGCCAGCAATGCGCGCGATGCCATCGTCGGGCGCGACGAAGAAACCGACGCGCAGCTGCGCATCCGGCGCAAGCTCTCCACCGCCACGCCAGCGCAGTCCATTGTGGACGGCATCTACGGCGCGCTGGCCAACCTGGCCAACGTGCGCCAGGTGAAGGTCTACGAGAACGACCAAGACAACGTGCAGGCCGCCACCAATTTGCCGCCGCACGCGCTGTACTGCGTGGTGGAGGGCGGGCTGATTCAGGACATCCTCAACACCATCTGGCTCAAAAAGACGGCGGGCACCACCCTGGTGGGCAGCACCAGCGGCACGGTCACCGATTCGATGGGCAACCCGCACACGATGAAGTTCGACCGCCCCGTGGACACGCTGGCCTATGTGGTGGTGAACATCAGCCAACGCAGCGGCTGGCCGACCGACGGCGCGGCGCGCATTCAAAGTGCGCTGTGCACCTGGGCGCTGACCAACCAACTGATCGGCAAAGAAGTCATCCAGTCGCGGCTGTTTGACCCCATCAACTCGGTGCCGGGGCACTCCGTCACCAGCCTGTTCATTGGCGCCGCAGCCAACCCGACCAGCGCGGCCAACATCGCCGTGCCGTTCAACGGGCTGGCGCGGTTTGATCCGGCGCGCATTGTGGTGAACGTAACATGAGCGCGCCGCGCATGGACCACCAGGCCACAGGCCGCAGCCGCGTCGCCTTGCAGTACCAAGAAAGCCCCAAGTTCCTCGCCTACCTCAAGGCGCTGCTGGGCGCCCCGGTCGAACTCGAAGGCGTGCTGCAAAAAGTCGCGCTGCAAACCGACATTGACCAAGCCGAAGGCGTGAACCTTGACGTGCTGGGCGAGATTGTGGGCATCAGCCGCATCGTGCCCAACGCCATTCCCGTGCAGTTCTTCGGGTTTCAGGGGCAGCCCGGCGCGTTGATCTTGGGCGAGGAGGGCTACCCCGGCAACGGCGGGCGCTTTCGTGACGAGCTCGAGTCGCAGTTCGCCACCTCGGTGCTCGCCGACACCGATTACCGGCTGCTGCTCAAAGCCAAGATCGTCAAGAACCACTCCAAAGGCACGAACGAAGACATGCTCAAAGGGCTGTCCTACCTGTTCGCGTCCCCGTCGCACAGCGGCGCCATGCCCGCACAGGTTGCGGTGAACGACCAAGGCGGCATGGCCGTGCAGATTGCGGTGGGCCGCCCACTGACCTACTTGGAAAAGGTGCTGATTACCAACCTCGACATCCTGCCCCGACCGGCCGGGGTGCGAATCAGCCAGCGCGTGACCTACGACGCGGCGAATTATTTTGGCTTCAGCGACTCGCCCCAGTACATGGGCGGGGCGCTGACTTTTGGTGAAGAAAGCTCGACCATTTTGGGCGGGCAATTTGCAGAGGAGTTTTAACTATGGCAATCACAAAACCGCCTGTACTGCCCGCCTGGGCAGACGCTGGCGACAAGGTTCAACCTTCCAACGCGGAGCTCTCGGTCGGCTGGCCGGTGTCGAGCACCCCGCCGTCGCGCCAGCGCTTCAACTGGGTGCTGAACTTCGTCGCCAATGCCGTGCGCTATTTCTCGCGGCGCGGCCTGCCCGACTACGACGCAGCCGAAACCTACATGGTGGGCGACCGCACCATCGGCGATGACGGCAAGACCTACCGCTCGCTGGTCGACAACAACACCGCACAAACCCCGTCCACCTCACCCACCAAGTGGGAACGCTGGGGCTTTAGCCAATCTGACCTCGGCGCAAACGCCCAGGCCCAGCCCTACACGGCCTTCACCACCACCGGCGCAACAGGCGCATTCGTGCTCACGCCATCGCCTGCGATTGCCGCCTACGCCGCGAATCAGC
>JBIPME010000208.1:0-4370 GCA_044369275.1 Rhodoferax sp. | reverse complement strand
AGAATGGGCAGCAACTTGCGCTCTTGCCCCAAGCCCTTCAAGGCCGCGACCGTGGCCCCCACGTTGGTGCCCTTGCTGTCATCGAACAGCTCAATGCCGTTGAGCACCCCAATCGACTCCACGCGGTGGGGCTCGCCCCGGTACTCGCGCAGGCCAAACAACAAAGGCCCCAAGCTGCAACCCGCTGCGGCGCACAAAGCCAAGCTGGCCAAGGCGTTGCTGGCGTTGTGCCGCCCGCGAATGCGCAGGGCGTCGGCGGGCATCAGGCGTTGAAAATACAGCGCCTGCTCGGCCTGCTCGGCCCCAGCGGCACCACCACGGCGGCGGCGCTTTTGGGTCTCGTCGGCCTCTAAAGCACGCACCAGCCAGACCATGCCGTTGACCTCTTCCAGGCCAAAGTCGCCGGGGCGTTGGGGCATGTCGGTGCCAAAACTCAGCCAAGGCTGCTCGGGCAGGGCCTGTGACTTTGCCCCAGATGCCCCCAACGCCCTCGGTGCCATGGGCTGCACGCGCATGGCCATGACCTGCGGGTCTTCGCGGTTGAGCACCTGCAAACCCGTGCCAAAAATGCGGGACTTGGCTTGCGCATACGCCGCCATGCTGCCATGCCAGTCCAAATGGTCTTGGCTCACATTGAGCACGGTAGCGGCGCTGGGCGCAAAGCCGCACGCCAGGTCGAGCTGAAAACTCGACAACTCCAACACCCACACCTCGGGCAGGGCCTGGGCGTCCAGCGCTTGCGCCAGCGTGTCGAGCAAGGTGGGGCCCACATTGCCCGCCATGGCCACCGTTTTACCGGCCCAGCGCACCAAATGCGTGGTCAACGCGGTGACCGTGGTTTTGCCATTGGTGCCGGTAATGGCCAAGACGTGTGGGGCGTACTGCTGGCTCTGCGCCAAACTGTGCAAAGCCTGCACAAACAAACTCAGCTCACCCCCCACCCACAAACCCGCGTTGCGGGCGGCCGCCAGCGTGGCCTGGGTTTGGTCGGGGCGCAGGCCCGGGCTGCTAAAGACGGCGCGCACGGGGCTGCCGTCTACCAAGTCGGCGCTAAATGGCGCGTGCCTAAACCGCACCTGCGGCAACTCGGCTTGCAGGGCTGCCAACTGCGGCGGCGCGGCCCGGGTGTCTACCACCATGACGTGCGCCCCCAGGCGCGCGCACCAGCGCGCCATGGCCAAGCCCGAAGCACCCAGCCCCAGTACCAGCACGTGTTGGTCTTGTAGCTGCATCGGCTTACCTTAATTTCAGGGTGGACAGGCCCACCAAGCACAGCAACATGGTGACGATCCAAAAGCGCACCACGACCTGGGTTTCTTTCCAACCCTTTTTCTCAAAATGGTGGTGCAGCGGTGCCATTTTCAGCAGCCTGCGGCCTTCGCCGTATTTGCGTTTGGTGTATTTGAAGTAGCTCACTTGCAGCATGACGGAGAGCGCCTCCACCACAAAAATGCCCCCCATAATGGCCAGCACCACCTCTTGGCGCACGATCACCGCAATCGTGCCCAGCGCACCGCCCAAGGCCAGGGCACCCACGTCGCCCATGAACACTTGCGCGGGGTAGGTGTTAAACCACAAAAAGGCCAGACCCGCACCGGCCATGGCAGCGCAAAAAACCAGCAACTCCCCCGCGCCGGGGATGTGCGGGAAAAACAGGTATTTGGAGTACACCGCGCTGCCTGCAACGTAGGCAAAAATGCCCAAGGCCGACCCCACCATGACCACGGGCATGATGGCCAAGCCGTCCAAGCCATCGGTTAAGTTAACCGCGTTGCTGGAGCCCACAATCACCAGGTAGGTCAAAATCACAAAGCCCAGAACCCCCAAGGGGTAACTCACCTCTTTGAAAAATGGCAGTAACAAGCCCGCTTTGGGGGGCAAGTTGACATCAAAACCCGAGCGCACCCAGTTGATGAACAGCTCCAACACGCGCAGGTTGGAGCTCTCCGAAATGCTAAACACCAGGTACAGCGCGGCCAACAAACCAATGACGGATTGCCACAAATACTTTTCCCGCGAGCGCATGCCCTCAGGGTCTTTGTTGACCACTTTGCGCCAGTCATCCGCCCAGCCAATGGCCCCAAAACCGAAGGTGACCAAGAGCACAATCCAGACAAAGCGGTTGCTCCAGTCAAACCACAGCAAAGTCGAGAGCGCAATGCACAGCAAAATCAACACCCCGCCCATGGTGGGCGTGCCGCTTTTGCTCAGGTGCGACTCCATGCCGTAGCCGCGCACGGGCTGGCCAATTTTGAGTTCTTGCAGACGCCGGATCACGTAAGGCCCGGCCAGCAGGCCAAACAACAGCGCACTCAAAGCCGCCATGACGGCCCGAAACGTGAGGTATTGGAACACCCGGAAAAAGCCAAAATTGGGCGACAGTTCTTGTAGCCACTGGGCCAAAATCATCAGCATAGCGATGCTCCGTTGTGCAGATTAATGTCCATGGGGTAGCTCCTTGTGCACAGTGGCTTGCCCTTGTAGCGTGTTTTCTAAGGTGTTGTTGACCGTGTTTTGCTGCATTGATTGGCTTTCTTGTTGTTGCACTTCTTGCTGTACTTCTTGCAATGCCATGAGCTGCTCCACCACGCGCTCCATGCGCATGGAGCGCGACCCTTTAACCAAGACGCTGGCCACGTGGGGCAAACAGGCCTGGACGCGGGCTTGCAAGTCGGCCATGTCGGCGCAGTGCTGGCCTTGGGGGAATGCGTCCATGGCGCTGTGCGTCAAGCTGCCGGTGGCGCAGACGTGTTCAATGCCTTTGGCATGCGCGTAGGCCAGTGCTTCGCGGTGGAACGCGGGGCCCTGCGCGCCCACTTCGGCCATATCGCCCAGCACCAGCAAGCGCGGACCGGGTAGCTCCGCCAAAACTTCAATGGCTGCGCGCACCGAGTCGGGGTTGGCGTTGTAGCTGTCGTCCACCACGGTGTAGTTGCGCCCCTGCCAAACCAAGCGCTTGGCACGCGAGCGGCCTTTGACGGGGGCAAAGCCCTCCAAGCCTTGCACCACCGCCGCTGCCGGCACGCCCGCAGCCAAGGCGCAGGCCGCAGCCGCCAAGGCGTTCTTCACGTTGTGGCGGCCCGCAATGTGCAGCTGAAATTGCAGGGACACGCCCAAGCCTTGGGCCTGTACCTGCCAAGCATCGCCCAGCCAATGGGCCGCCGTGCAAACCAGGTCTTGGTTGGAAACTGGGTTGGCATGTGGGTTGGAATGCAGACCTTGGCTTGGCGCCTGCGTTTGCCCCTGCACACCTTCCTGCGCGCCCAAATGGAAACGCGCCACGCTGCGGGGCGCGGCCAAGCCTTCCCACACGGCGGTGTAGGCATCGTCCGCAGGGAAAACGGCCACGCCTTGGGCGTCTAAGGCGCTGATGACGCAGCCATTTTCCTGCGCCACCGCTTCCACGGTGTGCATAAATTCCAAGTGCTCGCGCTGCGCGTTGTTGACCAAGGCCACGGTGGGCTGGGCCATTTGGGCGAGGTAGGCAATTTCTCCGGGGTGGTTCATGCCCAGTTCGACCACGGCGATGCGGTGCTGGGCGCGCATGCGCAGCAGGGTCAGGGGCACGCCAATGGCGTTGTTGAAGTTGCCTTGGGTGGCCAGCGCTGCGCCTTGTGGGGCAAATGTATCCAGAATCGCGGCCAGCATTTGCGTGACGGTGGTTTTGCCGTTGCTGCCCGTCACCGCAATCAGGGGAATGCGGTATTGCGCACGCCAGCCCCGGGCCAATTCACCGAGTGCGATCAGCGTGTCGGGCACTTCGATGCGCGCCAAGCCCGCGGGCAAAGCGGCTTCGGGCAGTTGGGCATGGCACAACACCGCCACCGCACCTTGCTGCTGCGCCGCCAACAACAGGGTGTTGGCATCAAAATTTTCACCGCGCAAGGCCACAAACAAGTCGCCCGGCGCGATGCTGCGGGTGTCGCTGTGCACGCGGCGTACCTGCACCTGGCCGTCGCCCACCAAGCGGGCTTGGCCCAGCCAGGCCAAGGCGCTGTGCAAGCTCATCATGGGTGGCGGCAGATCGGGTGGCATGGCTTGTGTCGTTGCTTGCGTCATGGCTTGTGTCGTTGCTTGCGTCATGGCTGCGGCTCCCCGTCCCTGCGCGGGGGCGCTCAGCGTTGAAGCTGTCCCTACGTTGCCAGGGCTGCTGAGGCTACTGGTGGAGGCGCTGCCAGAGTGGCTGCGCAGCTGCAAGGCTTGCCAGGCGTGGGCGCGGTCGCTGAAAGGGGTTTTTTCGCCCGCGGTGTCTTGGGTGGCCTCATGGCCTTTGCCAGCGAGCAAAATCACGTCATGGGGGCCGGCATTGGCGATGCACTGGGCAATGGCGTGGGCGCGATCGGGTTGCACTTCGGGCTGGGCAGATTGGG
>JBIPME010000206.1:0-4405 GCA_044369275.1 Rhodoferax sp. | reverse complement strand
AGTTTGCATGGGTTTAGTTGCCGGTGAATTGGGGAGGGCGCTTTTCCATGAAGGCGGCTACGCCCTCGGCGAAGTCGGGGCTCCAGCCGAGTTCGCGCATAAAGCCCGCCTCCATGGAGAGTTGTTGCTCCAGCGTGTGGTTGGGGGCGGCGTGCATGGCTTGGCGGGTGCGCACCAAGGCTTTGGTGGGCATGCCAGCGAGTTGGGTGGCAAGTGCGTCAACGGTGCTTTGCAGCATGTCGTCTTCCACCACCTGCCAAATCAAGCCCCATTGCGCGGCGGTTTCCGCAGGCAGTTTTTCGGCCAACAGGGCCAGTCCCATGGCGCGGGCCATGCCGATGCGCTGTGGCAAAAACCAGGTGCCTCCGGTGTCGGGAATCAGCCCTATTTTGCTAAAGGCTTGGAGAAAAGAGGCAGACTTTGCCGCCACCACCAAATCACAGGCCAGCGCCAAACTCGCCCCCGCCCCTGCGGCCACGCCTTGGACCATGGCCACCGTGGGCACGCGCAGATTTTGTAAGCGCAAGACCAAGGGCTTGTAGTGCTGCTCGACGACGTTGCCAATGTCGGGCGCACTGGCCCCCATGGCCATGGCCGGGTCGGCAAGGTCTTGGCCTGCGCAAAAAGCACGGCCTGCACCGGTAATGACCAACACGCG
This sequence comes from Rhodoferax sp., assembly GCA_044369275.1. GTDB lineage: Bacteria > Pseudomonadota > Gammaproteobacteria > Burkholderiales > Burkholderiaceae_C > Allorhodoferax. The sequence continues at coordinate 3,747 of JBIPME010000206.1, read as the reverse complement.
AATGTGCGGGTCAGACTGTACGGTGTCGAGCACGGAGCGCAGCTCGGCGTGCATGGCGCTGGTAAAGCTGTTGAGCTTGTCGGGCCGGTTCAGGGTCAAGCGGGCAACACCGTTGGCGGTTTGGAACAGAAGGTTTTGGTAGTCCATGGGGCGGCTTGGTGGAGGGGTTGAGCGTATTGAGCGGGGGCGATTAAATCGGTTGCTGCGGCCAAAGCCTTACATGCCGAGGTAGGCGGCGCGCACCTGTTCGTTGTGGAGCAGGTCTTGGCCCGTGCCGGTGAGCGTGACGGCACCGGTTTCCAGCACGTAGGCGCGGTCGGCAATGGACAAGGCGGCGAAGGCGTTTTGCTCCACCAAGAGAATCGTCATGCCTTGCGCTTTGAGCGCTTTGATGGCGCTGAAAACCTCTTGGGCCAGCATGGGGGCCAAGCCCATGGAGGGCTCGTCGAGCAGCAGCAGGCGGGGCCGTCCCATGAGGGCCCGCCCAATGGCGAGCATTTGTTGTTGTCCACCGGACAAGGTGCCCGCAGGCAGGGCGCGCTTTTCTTTGAGAATCGGAAACATGGCAAAGATTTTTTCCATGTCGCCTGCCACCTGTTTGGCCGGTTGGGTGTAGGCACCTAGGCGCAAGTTGTCTTCAATCGACAGGGGGCCAAACACTTGCCGCCCCTCAGGGCTTTGGCAGATGCCACGGCGCATGCGTTTGTCGGCGCGCAGTTGGCTAATGTCTTCGCCATCGAAGTGGATGCTGCCTTGGCTCGTGGGCTGCACGCCGGACAGGCTGCGTAAAAAAGTGGTTTTTCCCGCCCCATTGGCCCCCACCAGGGCTACGGTTTCACCGAGGCGCACTTCGAGGTCAATGCCTTTGAGCGCTTTGATACGACCATAGCAACTCTCTAGGCCTTGCACGCGCAGTAAGCTGGTGTTGGTGGCGTTGCTGGTGTTGCGCACGGGTGTGGAGAACGGTTGGCTTAATGCTTGGGGTGGCTGGGGTTGGTGGGACTGCACGGGGGTATCCATATCAGGGCTCCGGTTAGGCGTGTACGCCCAAATAGGCGGCAATTACGTCAGGGTTGCTGCGGACTTCGGCGGCGCTGCCTTCGCAGAGTTTTTTGCCGTAGTCCAGCACCAAAATGCGTTCAGACAGGTTCATCACCATCTTCATGTCGTGCTCGACCAATACCACGGTGACGCCCGTACTGGCGACTTTTCGAATCAGCACCTCAATCTCGACGGTTTCTTTGGTGTTGAGCCCTGCTGCGGGTTCGTCTAAGAACAGCAGGCGCGGTTGCATGGCCAAAGCGCGGGCTATTTCCAAGCGCTTTAAGGCACCGTAAGGCATGCTGTCAGCGCGGGCTGCCACATAGGCATCTAAGCCGACAAACTGCATGAGTTCCGTGGCTTTTTGGCGCAGTTCTTGGTCTCGCCTGCGCAAGCCCGGCCAACGCAGCGCGGCTTTGAGCAGGTTGCGGTCGAGCTGGAGATGGGCACCGACCATGACGTTTTCCAAGGCGCTCATGTTCATGCAAATTTGCAGGTTTTGAAACGTGCGCGCTACGCCAAGCTGTGCGAGTACATCGGGGGACTGCCCGCCAATGGCGTGGCCATCGAGCACGATGCTGCCCGCGCTGGGGGTGTAGATGCCCGTAATTAAATTAAACAGGGTGGTCTTGCCTGCCCCATTGGGGCCAATGACGGCATAGACCAGGCCCGCATCCACCGCAAAAGACACGTTTTGCACGGCTTTGACGCCACCAAACTGGATGGAAAGGTCTTTGACTTCGAGCAAGGCCATGGCTTAGCTTCCTTTGCTGAATTTGGCCGTCAGTGTGGGCACCAGGCCCTTGGGCATAAAAATCATACTCAGCATCAAAATGGTGCCAAACGCCACGGTTTCCCAGCCTTCAAAGGTGGCGAGTGCCTGCGGCAATGCGGTGAGGAGCACGGCACCGACGACCGAGCCGTAGACCGAGCCCATGCCGCCAATGACCACCATGGTGACCAGCTCAATCGAGTGGAAAAAGTCGGCCATGTTTGGACTGATAAAGCCCACATACAGCGCGGTAATGCTGCCCATGGTGCTGGCAAACACGGCAGACAAGACAAAAATTGCCGCCTTGTAACGCCGCACCTTCACGCCCACCACCTGCGAGGCGACTTCGGAGCCGTGCAGTGCACGCAATGCCCGGCCAAAAGGGGAGTCCATGAGGTTGATCGACGCCCAAATGCTCACGCACAAGAGGCTGGCCACAATCGCATACCAAGTTTTGTCGCCTGATATTTCCAAGCTACCTAACACCATGGCGGGCACGGCCATGCCGTCGGGGCCACCGGTCCAGGCTGCTTCATTGCGCACCACGATGTTGATGATGATGCCCAAGCCCAGTGTGGCCATAGCCAAATAATGGCCTTTGAGGCGAAAAATCGGGCGCGCCAACATAGCGGCCAAGGTGCCTGCCGCCACTGCGCCCGCAACCAATGCAACCAGCGGATGCCAGCCCAAATGCGTAGGCAAAGCCGCACTGGCATAAGCGCCTATGCCCAAAAAGCCCGCATGGCCTAGGCTAATTTGCCCGGCAAAGCCGATGAGTAAGTTCAAGCCCAGCACGATGATGGCGTTGATTGCCATGCGAATGGCCAAGTCCATGTAGAAATTATTGGGCACTACCAGTGGTAGCAGTAGGAGCAGGGCTGCAATCAGGTAAAGACCGCGGAATGGATGTTTTGTCATGGTTAAACCCGGTCTGTGGCTTTGCCACCAAGAAGGCCGCTAGGGCGGAAAAATAAGATCAACAAAATCAGCACAAACGGCATGGCATCTTTGTACGACGAGGAGATGTAGCCCGCGCCCATGGCCTCCAAGACGCCTACCAAGAGCCCCCCGATGACCGCGCCCAAACCATTGCCCAAACCACCCAGCACGGCTCCCACAAAACCTTTCAGGCCGAGCATGATGCCCGCGTCATACGAAGTCAGCGTAATCGGGGTGACCAAAATGCCACCCAGTGCGCCCAAAGCGGCGGACATGGCAAAGCTCAAAAACAGCACGCCGTCGGTATGAATACCCACCAGCTCTGCGGCCATGCGGTTGTACGAGGTGGCCAGCATGGCTTTGCCGTACAGCGTGCGTTTGAAAAAGTACCACAGCGAGCCCACCACCACCGAGGTAACGCCCAGCACCCACAAGCTTTGGGGCATCAGCGTGGCACCGAAAATATGAATGGGCTGTTCACCCGAAAACGCAGGCAGGCTGAAAGTGCCCTTGCCCAGCCAAACTTGCACCAGACCGCGCAGCACCAGCGAGGCCCCAATGGTGATGATGATCAAGGTAATCGGCTCAGCCCCCTTGACCGGGGCAATCGCCAATTTCTCCACCACCAAACCCACGATGGCAGGAACGACAATGGCCAGCGGCAAGGCCAATAGCAAGGGTAAACCTGTGTAACTAAAGTACACCGCCAGCATGCCCCCGAGCATGATGAACTCCCCTTGGGCAAAGTTGATCACATTGCTGGCGTTGTAGATGAGCGTAAAGCCCAAGGCCGCCAGGGCGTAGGTGGAGCCCACCGTGATGCCTGAGAATAAAAATTGCAAAAACTCGGCCAACATCAAACCCCCCTCCCACGCGCAAGGTGTTGCACAAACCGTGGCCCCCAACTTGGGCCCCAACCTAGCCCGCAAAGGGGCAGCAAAGCTTCTTGAAAGCGTTCTTCAAAAATAATCCGATGACGGGGCACAGCACACTCC
>JBIPME010000205.1:0-4417 GCA_044369275.1 Rhodoferax sp. | reverse complement strand
CAACTGTGTGCTAACGCACTGCATCCCATGCAAGATGCGACACAAGATGCATGCAAACGCTGTTGCGGCCTTGCCGCAATGTTGCCAAAGCACAACCATCGCACTCTAAGGAATTTTCTATGCACCACGTTGCAATGCATGACAAAACCACGCTTTACCTCAAAGACTGGGGCGTTGGTCAGCCGGTGATCTTGTTATCGGGTTGGCCACTGAGTGCCGACAGCTGGGAAGACCAAGCCATTGACTTGGTGGCAGCCGGTTACCGCGTGATCGCTTATGACCGGCGTGGCTTTGGCCGCTCCTCGCAACCTTGGTCGGGCTACGACTACGACACTTTGAGCGACGATTTGGCGCAGGTGATTCAACAAACCGGTGCGGTAGACCCGGTGTTGATCGGCTTTTCCATGGCGGGCGGTGAAATCGCACGCTACCTGTCGCGCCATACCGGCAATACCGTGCGCAAAACCGTTCTGGTTTCCTCGGTGGTCCCGTACATGCGCCAAAGCATCACCAACCCCTATGGTGCCGAGCCCGAAATTTTTGAGAGCATGCTGGAACAATTGCGCGAAGACCGCGCCATGTTTTTTGGTGAATTCTTCAAACGATTTTTTGGCGTGAATTTGCTCAACCACCCCGTGAGCCGCGAGGTGCTGGACTGGGCACAAAACCAAGCCATGCAAGCCAGCTTACGGGCAACGCTGGAGTGCGTAAAGGCGTTTTCGAGCACCGATTTTCGAGAGGACTTAGCCGCCTTTCAGGTGCCCACCTTGGTCATCCATGGCACCGCCGACATAACGGTGCCCATCGAGGCCACCGGGCGCGCAGCCCACCGTGGCATTGCGCACTCCACCCTGATCGAATACGAAGACGAGCCCCACGGGCTTTTTGCGACCGACAAGTTACGCCTGAGCCGCGATTTGCTGGGGTTTTTACGGGCCTAGCGCGACACGAAGTGTTGTTCAACCCCTTGGTTGAACAACACGCTAAGGTCAACGCGGCTTTTTCAAACCAGTGCGTGCCGAGCCTGCCCCTGGCACTTTGGGCAGGGCGGTCTTCGGCCCTTGTGCTTTGGCCGCAGCGGTGCCTGCACGCGGTGGCAGACCGGTGTGCTGGGTCAGCATGCGCCCGGGCACGGGCTGGCGCGCATGCGCACTGGCAATACCCGTTTTTAGCCCCGCTTTGGGCAGCGCAGCGGCGGTCGAATTTTTCTTGCGGGCGCTTTGGTAAGCACCATCGCCCAAGGGCTGGAAGGTGGGGATCAGGTGGTGCTTGCCGTTGCCGATCAGGTCGGCGCGCCCCATGGTTTTCAGGGCTTCGCGCAGGACGGGCCAGTTGTTGGGGTCGTGGTAGCGCAAAAAGGCTTTGTGCAAGCGGCGGCGTTTCTCGCCGCGCACAATGTCCACGGCGTCTTCGTCGCTCTCAACGGCGCGGTGGATTTTGCGCAGGGTATTGCGGCCCGAGTGGTACATGGCCGTGGCGGTGGCCATGGGGCTGGGGTAGAAGGTTTGCACTTGGTCGGCACGGAAACCGTTTTTCTTCAGCCATATCGCCAAGTTCATCATGTCTTCGTCGCTGGTGCCGGGGTGCGCGGCAATGAAGTAGGGGATTAAAAATTGCTTTTTCCCCACTTCGGCGCTGAATTTTTCAAACAGCTGTTTGAATTTGTCGTAGCTGCCTATGCCGGGCTTCATCATCTTGGTCAGCGGCCCTTGCTCCGTGTGTTCGGGAGCAATTTTGAGGTAGCCGCCCACATGGTGCTGCACCAACTCTTTCACGTACTCGGGGCTTTTAACGGCCAGGTCGTAGCGCAAGCCCGAGCCTATGAGTATTTTTTTGATGCCTTTGAGGGCGCGGCCACGGCGGTACATTTTGATCAGCGGGCCGTGGTCTGTGGTGAGGTTTTGGCAAATGCCGGGGTAAACACAGCTGGGTTTGCGGCAGGCTGCTTCGATTTCTGGGGTTTTGCAGCCTAGGCGGTACATATTGGCCGTGGGGCCACCTAGGTCGGAGATGGTGCCGGTGAAGCCTTGGACTTTGTCGCGAATGTCTTCGATTTCTTTGATGACGGAGTCTTCCGAGCGGCTTTGGATGATGCGGCCTTCGTGCTCCGTGATGCTGCAAAAAGTGCAGCCCCCAAAGCAGCCGCGCATGATGTTGACGCTAAAACGGATCATCTCCCACGCGGGGATTTTGGTGACACCATCGTGGCCGCCTTGCGCGTCGGCATAGGCGGGGTGCGGGCTGCGGGCGTAAGGCAGGCCAAACACCAGGTCCATCTCTGCGGTGCTCAAGGGAATCGGTGGCGGGGTGATCCACACGTCGCGGGCAGTTGCGCCCTCTCCATGCGCCTGCACCAAGGCGCGCGCGTTGCCGGGGTTGGTTTCCAAATGCAGCACGCGGTTGGCATGGGCGTAGAGCACCGGATCGCTCTTGACCTGTTCGTAGCTCGGCAGGCGAATCACGCTGCGCTCACGCGGAGGCACTTTGTGTGTGCCTTTGCCGCGCAAGGCGGGGTTGGGCACAAAGGTCAGGGGTTGGCTCGCCACGGCTGCGGGGGTAGCTGGAGTAGCTGGGCTGGGTGGCGTAACTGGCACGGTGCCGGGCAAGGCGTTGCTGGCATTTTGCGCATCGGCCACGGCCTGGGCTTCGTCCTCGCGTGCGCAAGTTGCACCCTGCGCGGTGGCTTGCTCGGAGGTGGTCATGTACGGATTGATATGCGCCTCCACCCTGCCGGGTTGGTCCACACCGGTGGAGTCAATCTCAAACCAGCCTTGGCCGCTTGCATCGTCGGGTCGGCGCACAAAGGCGGTGCCTCTGACATCGGTAATGCGCTCCACCGGCTCGCGTGCCGCTAAGCGGTGTGCAATTTCTACAATCGCACGCTCGGCATTGCCGTACAACAGCAGGTCGCACTTCGCATCCACCACCACAGAGCGGCGCACTTTGTCGCTCCAATAGTCGTAATGGGCAATCCGGCGCAAACTGCCCTCGATTCCACCCAGCACAATCGGTACGTCTTTGTACGCCTCGCGGCAGCGTTGGCTGTACACAATGGCCGCCCGGTCGGGTCGCTTGCCACCCACATCGCCAGGGGTGTAGGCATCGTCCGAGCGGATTTTGCGGTCTGCGGTGTAGCGGTTAATCATGGAGTCCATATTGCCCGCCGTCACACCCCAAAACAAATTGGGTTTACCCAAGGCCTTAAAAGGCTGCGCGCTTTGCCAATCAGGCTGGGCAATGATGCCCACGCGAAAGCCTTGGGCCTCCAGCATGCGGCCAATCACCGCCATGCCAAAACTCGGGTGGTCTACATAGGCATCCCCCGTTACCAGCACTATGTCGCAGCTGTCCCAGCCGAGTTGCTCCATTTCAGAGCGCGACATGGGTAAATAGGGTGCGATGCCAAAGCGGGCGGCCCAGTATTTGCGGTAACTGGACAAGGGCTTTGCGGCACGCGCAAAGAAAGACACATCAACAGGTGCGTTCATACAGAGGAAGGGGGGGGGAATGGTCGCCGATTTTACCCGCAACCCCCGTTTTCAGCCAGCATAAAGGTCTAGGCGAGGCCCAATACCCGTAAAAACCCCAATACCAAAGCCCCAGTAGATGGCCCAAACAAATTGCAATGCCCCGTAGAATCGAAACTTGTTTTTATCAACATCCCGAGCGCATTCGGATTTCAAAAGGACTTCACATGAAAAAACTGCTTTTGGCAGTCTCTGTCGCTACGCTATTTACCGCCTGCAACAAAAAAGAAGAGGTGCCAGCACCTGTGCCCACGCCAGCGCCTGCGGTCTCTGCAGCCCCCGCGCCTGAGATGGCGGTACTCAAAGTGGCGATTGACCCCGCCTACGAACCGTTCACCTTCAAAACCAGCGACGGCAAGCCCACCGGGTTTGATGTGGACATTGCCAATGCACTGTGCGAGCAAATCAAACGCAAATGCGAGTTTGTAGAGCAAGTCTGGGACAGCATGATTCCGGGCCTGAACGCGCAAAAATACGATGTCATCATCAGCTCCATGTCCATCACCGATGACCGCCGCAAAGAAGTGGACTTTACCGACAAGTACTACAACACCCCCAGCCGCATCGTGCTGAAAAACAGCATCAAATTCAGCGACATTGCCTCCATCAAAGGCAAAAAACTCGGTGTTCTCAAAGGCAGCACCCAAGAAAAATACGCCATGGGCGAGCTCAAATCCGCGGGCGTCATCATCAACGCCTACGAAGCCCAAGACCAAGTGTATTTGGACATCAAATCCGGTCGCCTAGACGGCACGGTGGCAGACTTTATCGAAGTCACTGGCGGCTTTTTGAGCAAACCCGAAGGTGCGAACTACACCGCTGTCGGTGCCGACCTGAAAGACCCTAAATACTTCGGCTACGGCGCTGGTGTTGCACTGCGCAAAGGTGAA
>JBIPME010000204.1:0-4419 GCA_044369275.1 Rhodoferax sp. | reverse complement strand
CCCTGTCAGCGGCCGCCCGTGAACGCGACATCCCGGTCAGCCAGGTCACACGTTCACTGACGCGGCTGGAGACCGCTTGCGGCGCACGCCTCATGCACCGCAGCACCCACGGCCTGAGCTTGACCGACGAAGGCGACACGCTGCTCGCGCATGGGCAAGACATGCTGAGCAGCGCCGAAGTTCTGGGGGCAGAACTGCAACTGCGCCAGGGCCAGCCCAGCGGCTGGGTGCGCGTGGGCGTGAGTGCTTCGGTGGCTGAGGCCGTGATCGCCCCCAGTCTGCCGAGTTTGTATGCGCTATACCCACAGTTGCACATCGACATCGTGGTCGACGACCGTCTGGCCGACATGGCCCGCGACGGCATCGACATCGCCATCCGCACGGGCGACGTGCACAGCGACAACCTGGTGGCCCGCACCATGGGCCACGCCAGCCGCAGCCTGTATGCCAGCCCCGCCTATCTGGCCCAGCACGGCACCCCCCAAACACCCGACGCGCTGGCCCGCCACCACCTGATTGGCAACAGCAAAGCCCCCAGCATGAACCAGTGGCAAAGGCAAGACACCCCAGCGCCATGGCCCGTGAAGGGCCAAAGCCTGACCGACAACTCGGCTGTCATGCTCACCCTGGTGCGCAGCGGCGTGGGCATTGCGCGCCTCTTGGACATCGTGGCCCGCCCCTGGGTGCAAACCGGTGAACTGCTGCCCCTGCTGCAAGGCAGCTTTGATGTGCGCGACATCCCCGTCTATGCCGTGATGCTGCCCGAGCGGCACCGGTTGCCCAAGATCAGGGCTTGCGTGGACCATTGGGCGGGGTGGTTGGGGTCTCAACAGCATGCATCTTGAGCGCGTAGTCCACCGCCTGCGCGTCAAACGCAGCAATGGCGTATTGGTGGTCGTAGGCGGTCATAAACACCAGCAGCGCAAAGGCTTGGTGTTCGGGCCACTCTTCGGCCAGTTCGGCGGCAGCTTCGAGCCCGCATAAGCGTCGCCCAGCAGCGTGCCCAGCGCATAGCCCAGAGGAATGCCCACCCCCAGCATCAAGCTCGCGGGCAGCGCAGGCAGCCAGGCGAGGAGGTTCTGGAAATTCATGCTATTTTCCCTTCAGGGGGCGGGCAGGTTTGACTTGAAAAAGTCCGCCACTTTTTGATGCAGCGCAGGCAGTTGGCCGCGGTCAAAACCAGGTGGGTCACTCAGCAGTTGGTACGCGATGCTGTCCGTTGAACCCAAGGGCGGCAAAGGCGACAGCATCATCCCGTGGCCGGCTTGGGGCATATCGGCGATGGTGTGGCGGTCATGGGGCGTCTCCAAGGGTGACGCTGAATGTGACAACATGCGTGGGTGTGGGGTGGATGAAGTGTAAGCAATGGCCCAAGTGGGCGCATGGTTGTCACTTCAAATGGGTGGCAAAAAACTGCACGATTTGGGCGTGGCTGTGTTCGCGTTCTGCTGCGCCCAAAGCGCCGGTGGGCATGCCGCCGCGCATTTGGGTCGCGGCCACGGGGGTGGCAATGCTGGTTGGCCAAGGAGACAGCCAGTCAAAGTGTCCAGCCTTGGGGTGGTCGGACAAGGTGGTGCATGTTTTGCAGTGCTGCAAAACATGCTGGCTGTGAAAGCGGGGCAGCAGCACAAGGTCATTTCCTGCAAGGTTCAGGCCCACGGGAATGCGCATGCGCGCCAGGCTTTCGGGGGTGAAGATGGCCCCGACGGGTACGGCCAGGCTGACGGCCGCGATGCGGGGGTCTGGGCGGGGGTCTGATGCTTCGACGCCTTGCCCACCATAGGCCACTTTCAAGTTCGCTGGCATGTACTGCTCGGGTGCGCCGCGTGCCATTTCAAATTGACGTCGGCGCTGGGTTTGCCGTTCAGGAAGCTGTCCCAAGCCGTTCTGGCAAAAGCCGATGTCTTCGTCCAGGTTCTGCGCACAGTGCTGGACCAAATTCAACATGCGCCACTGCGCCCCGGCCAGCACCAAGCCGGTCACACCGCCTGCCGACATGCCGTGCACGCCCACGCGGCGGGTGTCCACCAGCGGTGCCAGCTCGGGGTCTCGCGCCACGGCGTCGATGGTGTCGCTCACGTCTTGCGGGCGGGTTTTCCAGCTTTCGGGTCCTGCGCGGCTGAAGTCTTGCCGGTTGTCGCCCCGGTGCTCGGGCTGGGCCACCACAAAACCGGCGCGGGCCAGTGCGGCGGCCAGCGCGTGGTCTGGCAGGGCGCTGCCTGCGGTGCCGTGCGACAAGACGATGAGCGCCCGTTTGCCCGATGCCGCAGCCAAAGGCGCTGCATTGCTGGCGACTTGTAGCGTGAATGCGCCGTAAGTGACGTCTTGAGCCGCTGTCGCAGTGGGATAGACCAGGGTGATGGGCATGCCGCCAGACTGGATCTGGCGCATGCCCACGGGGGCGATTTGGGCATGGCTGGCGCTGGCTGCCAACACGCTGAAGATGCAGGCCAAGCGGGCGAATGTTTTAAAGCGGGTGAATTTTTTAAATGAGAGGGTCATGGGTTTTCTTTCATGGGTTTTGTTTTGGGTTGGTCGGTGGCATTCCCACGCAGGTCGGTGTCTTCAGGTCCGACATCTGCGGGCTTCGGCATAGGCCCCATGTCGGGGCTGAAGCCGCCGACGGGGGCAAAGGCCCGCGCTGGTCTTGGCGTGCGAACAGTCTCAACAGCCGCAGGGCTCTGGCATTGAGCAAGCCAGAGAGCACGCCATACAAGGCGTGTGTCGCCACTGCATGACCACCCCCACCAGCGTGACCACGGTCCATGCGGTTTGGATGCCCAGCAGTCGCTGCATGCGCACCTGTCGTGTGCGGGTTTGCAGCAGGCCCAAAGCGATCAGCCCCAAGAGCAAGGCGAAAACCCAGAGGGGGATGTGTTGGAGAGTTTGCATGGCGTAAGTCCTGTTCTTCAGGCGGGCACAAATTGCCCGTGCAGACCCAGCGGCAGGCCGTAGGGCAGGGGCACTTGGGCCACGGGGCCAGCGCTGATCTGGCCTGCGTTGAAGACGGAGAGGGTGGTTTTTTCTGTGGGCCAGTGGTAGGCGGTGCCCAGCACCCAACCTGCTTTTTCTGGGGTCAAAGTGGGGTGGGGCACATAGATGTGTTCCTCGGCCAACCAGCCCGGGCCATAGTCGTGGCGCTGGGTGTGTTCGCCGTCATGGGTCAGCACGGTGTTGAATCCGAATACCTGTGATCCCACCAGGGCTTGGCCGCGTTGCAGCATCACGGTGAGCTGCTGGCCCAGGCCTACGCGGCGCGGGTCAAAGCGTGGAAATTCCACATGGGTGAGGTCCGTGCGTCGCACCACGGCACGGCGGCTTTTCAGGTGCAAGTCCAGTTCTGTCCACACGGTGCCGACCTCTTCGGGGTGGGGTGCGCCGGGCGAAACGTCAAAGCTGCGCAGGGTGCTCAGGATGTCGGGGTGGTGTACATAGGCCAAATGGATTTGATCGCCTCGCTCATGGGCGTTGCCCAGGTGGAACACGCCGCTGTTGTTGGGCAGTTCGATCAATACGCTGCGCCAGTCAGCCATCGCCACCACGCATGCGAGCATGGGGGCCTGGGCATTCCATGCCATGCCCGCCAGCAGATGGGGCAGGGGGGCGGCGGTGCGCTCGAACTTCAGCGGCTGTAGCAGGAAGATCAGATGCCGCTCAGTGATGGCGAAGTCATGCACCATGTCGGCATTGGGCACGTCGAGCACCGTTTGGCGTTCCAGCTGTCCATTGGGGGCGATCTGGTAGATCAGCAGTTTGCCGGTGCCCGGCAGATAGCCAAAGTTCCAGACCGTGCCGTCCGGCGCTACGCGGGGGTGGGCCGAAAACGGTGCACCAGAGGTTTCGGGCGACCAGACTTTGAAGCCCTGGCTTTCCAGCGTGTCCGGTGACACTTGCAGGGCCGAGCCTGCTTCCCACAGTGCGTAGAGCTGGCGGCCTTGGTCCATGTGCAGCAGGTTGATGTTGGCCGGGTTGATAACGTCTGCTTGCGACACGGGCAGTGGCTTGGCCACGGTGCTGCCGAAGCCGCCATACAAAAATCGACCTGCGGTGGCTTCTTGTGTCGATTTGGGTGTGACCAGCAGGCGGCCGTGGTGGCTGACCTGGCCGTTGTCGATGCGCAGCGCTTGCAGCATGCCGTCACCATCAAACCAGTGCGTGAGTCGGCTGTTGCCCCGGCCAAAGCGGGCGGGGCCGTTGCGGTAGAGCGTCCCGCGCAGCGCGGCAGGCAGGCTGCCTTGCACCGGCAGGCGGTCTGTGCGCAACTGGCTTGCAAAGCCGGGGGCGTCTAGCGGGGCGTAGCTGCTGTGCCAGGCGGTGCTGTTGGTGGCGGCACGGGCGCTTGTGCCGCTCAGGCTGCCTGTGCTTCCCAAGGCGACCATGGCCCCCAGCCATTGGCTGCGGCTCCATGCGGAAGATGTT
>JBIPME010000203.1:0-4438 GCA_044369275.1 Rhodoferax sp. | reverse complement strand
CCAGCACGCCGTCTGCGCGGGTCTGCGTTTGGGCTTGGCTGCGCGCCATGCCGTCAATGCCGCGCCAGCTCATCACGCTGAGCAAGGCCATGACCAACAAGGCCACCAGCAACTCCACCAGCGTAAAGCCAGCGTGGTTGCGCTGCTGCATGCAACTGCGGCTTGCAAGCCCGACGGGCGTGTGCTGGCGTGCGCGGTTGTTGGGCATGCTAGTAGCGCCCCATCACGGTGATGATCTGCAGCTGCATCGCCTGGTCTTTGCTAACTTTGGCCTCGATGCGCACAAAGTTGGGGTTGGGTGTGGGGCGCACGGTGGTCAACACCTCGAAGCTCTGCCCGGCCTGGCTGCAGGCCGTGCTGGTGTCGCCTACGCCGGGCATTTGGCGGGCCAGGCGCAAGGCTGCCAAGGTGTTTTCCGCGCACATTTGGGCCAGCAGCTGGTCCGATTGCCGTTGTGCATTGCGCCCCAGCGAGGACGCGGCTTTCAAGCCCGCCGTCAACGCAATCGCCACAATTCCCAGCGCCACCAAGACCTCAACAAGGGTAAAACCACGGCCCCACCCTGCACGGTGAACTGCGCGGTGAAAGCCACTCGCACGGCGCCTCACTGCACCTCCCCATCGGCACTGCGCACCACTTGGAAGGGCTGCAAGCCATCGGTTTGCACGCGCCAGGCAATGTTGGGCTGGTCTTGGTTAAACAAAGTTACCCCCTGCCGGGGCAGCATGGGCTCAGGGCCTAAGACCAATTGCGCCCCAGGTTGCCCAGCAAGTTGCGCAGTGATTTGTTCAGCGCTTTGCCCAGTCACTTGCCCGTTCGCTTGCCCGTTCGCTTGCCCGTTATTACTTGCCTGCGCAGGCGCTTGCAGCGGCCCCTGTGCCAAGGCGCGTGTGCCCGCATGCAGCCAAGTGTTGGGCAGTGTCTGCGGCTCCATACCTTCAAAGCGAAAGCCTTGGGCCGTTGCCTGCCAAACCAGCGCCACGCCGCTGGTGCGCGACTGCGCCCGGGCAGACTCCAGCAGGGCCGCTAAGCGCACGGCTTCGCGCTCTACCTGGGTTTGGGCGCTGTCACGCAAAGACAATGACACCCCGGCCGTGGCAATGGCAATAATGGCCACCACCACCATCAGCTCTAACAGGGTAAAGCCACGCTGGCAGCGCGTTGACAGGTGGCGTGCACGCAGGGCGTTACTGCCAGCTGCCAATGTCCGCATCTTTGCCCTCCCCGCCGGGTTGGCCATCCGCGCCGAGGGACAAGATATCGATTTCACCCTTGATGCCGGGGTTCAGGTACTGGTAGGCGCGTCCCCAGGGGTCGTTGGGGAGTTTGTCCAAATACGGTTTCCAATTAACAGGAATGGGGTCGGTGCTGGGTTTGGCGATCAGCGCTTGCAGGCCTTGGGCCGCCGTGGGGTAGCGTTGGTTATCGAGTTTGTAGAGTTTGAGCGCTTGGGTCAAATTGCCGATGTCGGTTTTGGCTGCGGTCACACGGGCATCGTCTGCGCGGTCTAAGACGTTGGGCACAATCAGGGCGGCCAGTACGCCGATGATGACCAGCACCACCATCAACTCAATCAGCGTGAAACCGCGCAATAGGCGGGCCAAGGGTTGCGCGGTGGTTTGGGGTTGTTGCAGGCTGGGAACATTCATGTTGTGGGGCTCTCGATCAATAGTCTGTTGGGTCTGGTGGGTCAGGTAAAGCTAGTCTGACAGGATAGGCGAGCTTGCAAGCAATGAACGCAAAAGCGTTTTATTTTAATAGCGCAACCCCCCGTTGTTTGCATTTTAGTGAGAACAAGCTTGCATCATAATGGCCGCCATGCAACGAATTTTTTCCCGTCCGACAATGACCCAGCTCAGTGCGTGGCTGGTGGCACTTTTGTTAGGCCTGACTGCGACCTATTGGGTTTTGCGCTGGCCTGTCGCCGACAACCCCAGCATCTCAGGCAGCATGCGCACCCCACAAGCCAGCAGCGCCAATGACAACCTGCCGCCCGAGGCCAGCGCTTTGGCCGCCCTTTTAGGCGCGACGGCCGCACCCAGCGCGGCCGCAGTCGATACCACACTAGGCAGCCGCATGGTCTTGGTCGGCGTGGTAGCCCAGCCCGGCGGCCATGGTGCGGCACTCATTGCCATCGACGGCAAGCCAGCCCAGCCGTTTGCCATTGGCAGCACCATTGAACCGGGGCTTTTTCTCAAGGCTTTGGGGCCGCGCAAAGCCTTGTTGTCGCGCACGCCTTATGGCCCCACCAGCGACACCTTGGACATGCCTGCGCAAGTGCCTGAGCAAATGCCTGCGCAAGTTACCAATCAGCCCGCCCAACGCACAGACGCCAACACTGCACTGAAGTAACGCGGGCACCAAGCCCGCACGTGGGACAATCACAGACATGCATATTTTGTTTGAAGAAGCCGGAAAATTTATGGCCGGTCGGGTCCTGTCAGAGGCTGAGTCCTCTGCGCAGGTGGAACTAGACTCCGGTAAACGCGTCAAAGTCAAGGGGGCGCACATTTTGCTGCGCTTTGAAAAACCCCTGCCTGCGGCCCTGTTTGCGGCGGGGCAGGCGGTGGCCGATTCCATTGAGCTGGAAATGGCGTGGGAATTCGCCCCCGAAGAAGAGTTTGGCTTTGCCGACTTGGCGCGTGACTATTTTTCAGCCCAAGCGGGCTTGGAGCAACAAGCGGGCATGTTGTTCAAACTGTTCGATGCGCCCCACTATTTTCGCCGTGCTGGCAAAGGCCGCTTTCGCAAAGCCAGTGCCGACACCATTGCCCAGGCCTTGGCCGCCATCGAGAAAAAGCGCTTGCAGGTCGCGCAAATCGCGCAATGGGCCAGCGAGCTAGGGCAAGGCCTGTGCCCCGCCCCCATCCAAGAACAAATTTACAAAATTTTGTTCAAACCCGACAAAAACGCCCCCGAGTACAAGGCCGTGGTCGATGCCGCACGCGCCACGCACACCGCGCCCTTGTTGCTGCTGCAACGGGCTGGGGCCATTGCCTCGCCTTACCAGTTCCACTGGAAACGCTTTTTGCTGGAAAATTTCCCCAAAGGCTTGGGCTTTGCCGCTTTGCAAGCGCCCGCCATTGCCGACGCCCTGCCCTTGAGCGCGGTACAGGCTTTTTCGATTGACGACTCGCAAACCACCGAAATTGACGATGCGCTCTCGGTCACGGGCTTGGGCACTGGCACGGTCACGGTGGGCGTGCACATTGCCGCGCCAGGCTTGGCGGTGTTGCCGGGCTCGGCGGTGGACTTGGCGGGTCGGGCCAGGCTGTCTACGGTGTACATGCCGGGCTACAAAGTCACTATGCTGCCCGACGAGGTGGTGCAAAGCTACACGCTGCAAGAGGGGCGCGATTGCCCCGCGTTGTCGCTGTATGCGCAGTTTGACGAAGCCAGCCTGGCGCTGCAATCGTGCGAAACCAAGGTCGAGCGGGTGCCCATTGCCCACAACCTGCGCCACGACCAGCTCGACACGCTGGTCACCGCCACTTGGCTAGAAGACTTGGACTTTGAACCCGCCGATGCACCCGCACCCATGCCTGCGCTGCGCACGCAACTGGCGTTCCTGTACCGCTTGGCGCAACAGCTCAAGGGCCAGCGCGAACTGGTACGCGGCAAGCCTGAGACCTTCAACCGCCCAGATTACAACTTCAAGTTGCAGGGCAACCACGGCGCAGAGCCCCAAGGCGACGAAACCGTGTCCATTAGCACCCGGCAGCGGGGTGCGCCGCTGGACCTCATCGTGGCCGAGGCCATGATTTTGGCCAACAGCACCTGGGGCAGCTGGATGGCGGAGCTGGGCGTGCCCGGCATTTACCGCAGCCAAGCCTCGCTGGCCCCCGGCGTCAAAGTGCGCATGGGCACCAAGGCGCTGCCGCACGCGGGCATTGGGGTCCCCAGCTATGCCTGGAGTACCTCGCCGCTGCGCCGCTACACCGATTTGGTCAACCAGTGGCAAATCATTGCCTGCGTGCGCCATGGCAAAACCGCCGCCTTGGCCGCGCCCTTTAAGCCCAAAGATGCCGAGTTGTACTCCATCATCAGCAGTTTCGATGCCGCCTACAGCGCCTACAACGGCTACCAAAATGGCATGGAACGCTTTTGGACGCTGCGCTATGTGCAACAACAGGGCATCACCGAGCTCACCGCGTGCATATTCAAAGAGGGCTTGGCCCGTGCCGACGACATTCCCTTGGTTCTGCCCGTGCTCGGTGGCGCGGGCTTGCCGCGTAACGCGCGGGTGCGCATCCAACTGGGGGAAATCGACCTCATTACCTTGGACGTGAGCGGCACCATTGTGGAGCGCTTGGACACTGCCGAGAACAGCCCAACGCAAGCCAGCTCTGGCGACGCCAACGATGATGCCGATGCGGCACAGGACGACGACGAGCCCATGGCAGGCCCCATTACGATTACGATGGACCTGTCCGACCCC
>JBIPME010000202.1:0-4440 GCA_044369275.1 Rhodoferax sp. | reverse complement strand
CCGCCTACTCCGCTTTAGACCCCACGATTGGGCTCTACGCTTTTGGCGGCCAAGGTGAAGGCAGAGCACCTGCCTTGGTGACGCCAACAAACGACCACTTTTCGTCCCAAGACCTGGCTGCATACCAGGCCAACCAGATCCGCTATGAACCGCATGACAGGCGGCCATCCATTCAAGATTTAATGCGAAAAAACAAAGGCACCAGCTTTGCAGCCCCTGTCGTGACCAGCTATTTAACCCTGTGGTTAAGCGCTAACCCCCAGAAAACCTTAGCCGACTTCGTTGAAGAAATTGAACGCATCACCGTGCAGCTACCGCCCTTGGCAGAATGCCCGCGCTGCACGCCAAGAATGCTTCCCCTTGGCGGGATGTCCAAAAACACTTTTTTCTGAATTTATTAAAAAGTAAAACCGCTTCGAATGAAATAAAATAAAAAACAGATAAATAACAAACAAGCAACAAACAAATAACAATATAGAAAAAAACACCCCATAAAATCGCAAAAATATATTCAAACTCGCCTGCCTCCACACCATCGCGCAATGGTGGTTATATTAGCCATACAATTCAAATATTGCGCTAAAAATATAATTTTTTAATGCATTAATTGGCATTTTTAAAATTTAAAATCTAATGCCGCGAACCTGAAAAGTACAATATTTTTACTTCACCGTAAAATGTACAAAAACGCAAGGAATACTTTAAATTGAATGGCCCCAGCACCACCGACGATGTAGAACTGCGCATGCTCTACATGGCTTACCAGCGCATGCCATTGGCGCTGGTCATGTTAATTGTGCCTTTTGTAACCTTAGGCAACTTTGTTCTCTACAACTTAATACCTGTCTTAGAGATGCAAATCTGGGTTGTTGCGGTGCTTTCAACCTCCTTAGTCCGATGCATTGAATGCTGGCTTTTCAACCGATTGCAGCCGCAAAACAACCAAGCCGTCAAATGGTCACGCATTTTTACCATTTGCATCTGCCTGCACGGCGCAGCCATAGGTTTGAGCTGTGCATGGATTTTGTCGGTCAGCTCTGAAGCTGAAAAAATGTTTTTTACTGCCGTTAATTTGGTGATTTCAGGCGTTGTTTTAGGCGTTATTTTGTTTAACCGCGCAGGGATGATTGCGTTCATCTCCATGACACTCATACCCCCGGCTTTGGTACTGATCAAGCTGATGCCAATTGCAAGTATGTTTACCGGCTTCGTGGTCATTATTGGTGCAATTTGTATGATGCTTTTGGGCACGCAACTCAATAACTCTGCACGCGAATTACTGCACACACAAACCACCATGCAGCAAGCCACGGCGGACGCCCGCTTGGCTCGAGAGCAAGCAGAAAAAGCCAATGCCTTAAAAAGCCAGTTTGTGGCCAACATGAGCCATGAGATACGCACCCCTATGAACGCTGTTTTGGGCATGCTCCAGTTGCTGCAAAGCACCGACCTGACCGCACGCCAACTGGACTACACAGAAAAAGGAAAAAATGCAGCCCACGTGCTGCTGGATTTGCTCAACGACATCTTGGATTTTTCCAAAATCGATGCAGGCAAAATTACGCTGGACTTGCAACCGCTGCAACTCGACAAAATGCTCAGCCAATTGATGGGCATTTTGCAAGTCAGCGTTGCGCAAAAACCCGTTACATTGCACTTAAAAATCGACGACAACGTACCGCTGCATGTGCTCAGCGATACCATGCGCCTGCGCCAAGTGATGCTGAACCTCGCAAGCAATGCCATTAAATTTACCGAACATGGTGAAGTGCGCATCCACGTGCAATTACGCGGCCAAGTCGATACCACGGCGCAATTGCATTTCTCGGTGCACGACACCGGCATTGGCATTGACCGCGTGCAACACCAGTCTATTTTTGAAGAATTCACCCAAGCAGAAGGCTCTATTGCACGCCGCTTTGGTGGAACCGGCTTGGGTCTGTCGATTGCCAAACAACTGGTTGCCACCATGGGAGGGGAATTGCTGGTAGAAAGCACCTTAGGCCAAGGCAGCACCTTTTCATTTACCCTGCCCATGCGAATTTTGCAAACATTGGGCACCACCGAAGCAAACGACGTAAATCACGTAGACCACGTAGACGATGCAAACGACGCGGAAGTGGAAAATACCGCACTGGCCTCTACACGAATCGATGCGCAGGCTCTGGATGCGGAAATAGAAAATGCCATGAATCCCTACCTCAAAAGCGCTCTGCGCAAAACCCCACTGCACCCGATGCGCCACACCAGGAGCCACATCGCCAGCGACACTGCCACCCAAACCTTAAGCGAAGCAACCGAGCGAAGGCCATCCCAGCTACGCCTTGCGGGGCTGCGCTTGCTCCTAGTAGAAGACAACCTGCTCAACCAACAAATTGCCAGCGAACTCCTAGAGCACGAGGGAGCCCAGGTCACGGTCGCCTCCAACGGAAGCGAAGGGATTGAAAACATTTCGCAGCAGACCACCGCATTCGATGCGGTTTTGATGGACCTCCAAATGCCGGGGCTCGACGGCTTGGCCACCACCAAAGTCATCCGCGAAGAACTCGGCCTGCACACCTTGCCCATCATTGCGATGACCGCCAATGCCATGCGCTCAGACCGCCAAGACTGCTTGAATGCGGGCATGAATGGCTTTGTGAGCAAACCCTTTAGCATCGATCTACTGGTGCACGAAATCTTAGAGCACCCTGTCCAGCCCAGCGCATAAAAAGCACTGGCAAACAACCACCGTACTTGCGACCAAGCCACTTACACCCAAAGCCACATATGCCACTGCCCTTGCATGTCAAACTCACCGATGTAGGCCCGCGTGACGGCCTTCAAAATGAAAAGCAGCACGTTAGTGCGGCCAGCAAAATTGAACTGGTGCACAGGCTCCAAGAGGCGGGCTTGCAAGCCATTGAAGTCACCAGCTTCGTCAGCCCCAAATGGGTGCCCCAAATGGCGGACAACGCGCAAGTGATGGCCGGCTTGGCACGCAAACCGGGGGTCAGCTACTCGGTTTTAACACCCAACATGCAAGGTTTTGAAGCGGCCCTGGCATGCAAGCCAGATGAAATCGTGGTCTTCGGCGCGGCCAGCGAAACTTTTAGCCAGAAAAACATCAACTGCTCCATTGCCGAGAGCCTGGCACGTTTTGTACCCGTGGTCCGCGCTGCGCAGGCGCAGGGCATTGGCGTGCGTGCGGCCATCTCCTGCGCCTTGGGCTGCCCCTACGAAGGTGCGATAGCCCCCGCCCAAGTGGGCGCGGTGGCGCAGCGCATGCGCGACATGGGTGTGCAACACGTGGGCGTTGCCGACACGGTTGGCGTGGGCACACCCTCGCAGGCGCGCCGCGCAATCGAAGCGGTGTTAGTGCACTATGGCATCGACGCGGTATCGGGCCATTTTCACGACACCTATGGCCAAGCACTGGCCAACACACTGGCCAGTTTGGAAATGGGCATTTGGCAATTTGACACCTCGGTAGCGGGCTTGGGCGGCTGCCCCTACGCCAAAGGGGCCACGGGCAACGTTGCCACGGAAGACGTGGTGTACATGCTCCATGGCATGGGCATAGAAACAGGCATTGATTTGAACCGACTGATCGATGCGGGCGCCTTCATTAGCCAAACATTGGGCCGCCCTTCGCAATCTAAAGTTGCCAATGCCAGCTTGGCGAAGCGCCAAACTGCATAACCCGCCCCCCCTGCAAATACAAACACAACTGCAACTACCACCCACCCTCGGACTATCGACAAGCTACGCTTTAGGCAATTGGCATTGGCATTGGCCCTCGCATTGGCCTTCACCTTCACCTTCGCCCTAGGTCGTCGCCCCTAGGGTTTACAAATCCTCTAACAAAGGATAGGGCACGGCCTGCAAATGCAGCACAGCGCCACCCGCCTGCTGTACACGCAACGCTGGGGCTTGCGCGGCCACCAGTTGCAAAGACACGATGGCATCAAACCCGCCCTCTGGATGGGGGGCTGCTTGCACCACAGTGCCAACGGGCTGCTCTGGGTCGTCTGGTAGCCATACGGCATCGCCCGCTGCCATGGCGTGACTGCTATGCGCAATAAAAGCACGCCGCTTCAAGGTGCCACGAAACTGGCTGCGCGCCACCACTTCTTGACCGGGGTAACAGCCTTTTTTGAAGCTGACGCCCCCCACCGACTCGTAGTTGAGCATTTGGGGTACAAAAAGTTCCACCACACTGCGCGACAAGGTGGCAATGCCGCTTTGCACCTCCGTCCACTGCCAAACTGCCTCGTCCAACACCGCGCCACTGGGCGCTGTGCCATGGGGGCCAATCCAAAGCTGCCGAGGCAACTGCCCAACGGGGGCCAGCGTAACCACCGTGGCCGCGCCATGCTGCGCGCACGACCACAGGGGCGCTACGGCCATGGGCGATGCAGGCGCAGCACCCGCTTGCGCCGCAGGGTCTAGCACCGCATT
>JBIPME010000201.1:0-4442 GCA_044369275.1 Rhodoferax sp. | reverse complement strand
TCAATGAAGGGTAGCTGCATGATTTTTGTGGGCCTTGAGAACCCCCTCCGAAGTTTGGAATAACGCTCTTGCTCTTATTAACGGCAGATATGCAGGGCAATTAAGGCCTTATTTAAAAACAAACCCATGCCGAAAAGTGGCAGACATCCATTGCGCCATGCTACAAAATTAAATTTCATTTCAAATAATTTTTTGAAATTAATCTAAAATAAACGCACACTCAACATGCGAACCTTTCCTTTTCATTGAATTAAAGAACGGATTTAAAAGAACCATGGAAGAAATCACACTGGATGCCATTGATTTGCGTTTGCTCACGCAGTTGCAACGCGATGCGTCCATGAGCAACCAAGCGCTGGCCGAGCACAGCCACACCTCCGCACCTACTTGCTTACGCCGCGTCAAACGGCTGCACGACCTGGGTTTCATTGAACGCCAAATCGCCATCCTGAGCACCGAAAAAATCGCCGCAACCGTGGGGCACGGTCTGAGCGCGATTGCAGAAGTCACCTTAGACTGCCAAAGCCGCGAGGCCTTGGAAGCCTTTGAGGCGCGTGCAGTCGCAGACCCAGCGGTACAGCAGTGCTACCGCGTATCACCAGGCCCCGACTTTGTACTCATCGCCCATGTGCCCCACATGCCCGGCTACCAAGCGCTGACCATGCGGCTGTTCACCAACGATGCCAATGTGCGCAATGTAAAAACCTTTTTCAGCATCAAACGCAGCAAGTTCAGCGCAGAAATCGACCTGCAACCGCCGCCATAACTGCAAAATCTATAAAAGTTGTCTGGGCTGCGAGCGCTGCCCTGGCTGCAAGAGCCACAAAATTTGTGTACAGACAGCCGACACTGGGCGCAAGACGCCCTCTCAATCGTCATCCACACCTTGCAAGGCTGGAAACAGCACCTCGGTAAAACCAAACTGCGCAAAGTCATGCATGCGCATGGGGTAGAGCTTGCCCCACAGGTGGTCGCACTCGTGCTGCACCACGCGGGCATGAAAGCCATCGACCGTTCGATCGATCGGGTCACCGTACTGGTCAAAGCCGGTGTAGCGAATCTGTTGCCAGCGCGGCACCATGCCGCGCATACCGGGCACCGACAAGCAGCCCTCCCAATCGCTCTCTTGCGCATCGCCCAGCGGCGTAATGACCGGATTGACCAGCACCGTGGCGGGCACCAGTGGACGGTCTGGGTACCTGGGATTGCGCTGGTTACTGCCAAAAATCACCACTTGCAAATCCACCCCAATTTGCGGTGCCGCCAAACCTGCCCCATTGGCCGCCCGCATGGTGTCTTGTAAGTCCGTAATCAGCAGATGCAATGCATCGGTGTCCAGCGCGGCCACAGGCTGGGCCACGCGCAGCAGCCGTGGGTCACCCATCTTCAAAATTTCACGCACAGCCATAATGGATCGCTCCCTTATCTTGCACAGCTCGTACACCTTGCACGCCTTGCATAAATTCCATGAATTGCGTAAGTTTCACGTAGACCTCCAAAAAATATTCAATTAAGTTTAATCAATTAAACACAAAAACACTTTTCAAACCCCAAAAATAATAAAAAAATCGCCCCCCGCTACGGCCCAGAGCGCACCAAGCGCACCGAGCCCAATCTGTCCCGCAGGTAACCAAAAATGCTCCCCACTTCGGAGTCGATCATCCACACGGTATCACCCTCAAACGTAGCCACATTAGGTGAAGACGTGAACACCAAATCAAAGGGGGTTGCTGGAAACCAAGTCGGGTTGATCGCAGGGCTAAAGCAAGCCAGCTCGACCAAACTCGATAGCTCACCGTAGTTGGGCACACGCCAAGCGGTGGCAGATGCTGCGGTGCTCATCGTGGCGGTACGGGCGGCCTCTAACGCGTCTTTCCATGCCAACCGGCTGGCCGTGCCCGTGCAGGTCGCACCATTCCACACCATGCCAAACATGCAGCGCTGCCAGACCAGCCCTGTTACGTTGTCGCGCACCTCGCTGCCCACGGGCGTGGCCAAAGCCACCAGCGCATAGCGGCTGTCGGGGCGCGTGCGGGGAACATTGGCATTGCACCCGGCATGGGCCATGCTGCCCATGAGCAAGCAGCCCAACACCACAGCCCCAACGGTACGCTGGGCGCAACGCAGTGCGCCAGTGTCGCTGTTTATCATGCGCGTTTTCCTTGTGAAAATAAAAGCATCTGCGCCAATGGGTTGCCAAACCAATGGGGAGACCAACACCATCACGGCCCAGAGCGCACCAAACGCGCAAAGTACGCCGTATCCTTACCATAGTAAAAACCCATACCGTAGTTAAAAGTGATGCCCCAAGCGCTATCAGTCGCCCCCGCATTGGGGGTAGAGCTCCAAGTCAAGGCCCAATCAGTCGGCGTATTAGGGAAATACGCAGGGTCAATGGTCGCAAGCGTGCGCCCTAGGTAAATCAAGCTAAGCAACTCATCGAAGGTGGGCAAACGCCAGTCTTTTTGGCCGCACAGCCCCACAGCGTTCACGGCGGCTACATAGCTTTGGGTGTTGCACTTGTGTACATCCGCCAGCCCCGCGCAGGTGGGGCCAGTCACTAGGACATTGTTGCTGTTAGTGCGCGGGGCCTCGAAACCGGGAGCCCCGCCATTGGTACTGGCGTTGGGGTTGTACCAGGCATAGGTATGCGCCATGTGGCGCAGGTGCGTGGCATCGTTGCGTTTGACTTCCCAGACCAATCCCGTCACGTTGTCACGCACACAATCCCACTGCGTGCCCGCAAGCTCGCTGCCGGTGTCACTCCAAACCCCATTTTGTACGGGCAGGACTTGGCCACTGCTGGCGATGCGGGTGAAATCAAAGCCCGCCACACCACCGCCGACTTTTTGCAAGGTAGCAGCCCGGGCCTGCGCATCGCGGCCAAAAAAGGCATCTTGCTGCAAACCCCATTGATTGCCGCTCCAATTAACGCTGCTACACGCCAAGCTAGCATTCCAGATGTTAGGGGCGGCAAAATTTTCAACACAAAAATCAATGCCGCTGTCATTGAGCCGCCCCGTTGCCGTGGCATCGGTGCTCACGCAGACAACGCGCACACTGCTCACGTTGGCACCGACCTGATTACCGTCGCCCCCACTGAGGGTGCACACTCGCCAGGCTGACACTGGCTCCACCAGCACCACGTGGTAGCTGCCCCCCGAGACCACGGGTTTAGCAAAGTAAAAAGCCCCATTGGCACTGAGCAAAAGACGCTCAGCACCGTTGGAGACCTGTATGCTCTGGCCCACCCCCAACCCACTCAAGTCCCCGCCAATGGTGTAGCCACTATCCGGCGTACCTCCACCACCTGCCGTACCCCCACCACCACCCGGTGTACCTCCTCCACCTGTCGTCCCCCCTCCGCCCGGCGTACCTCCTCCACCTGGCGTACCCCCTCCGCCCGGTGTACCTCCTCCACCTGGCGTACCCCCTCCGCCCGGCGTACCCCCACCACCCGGTGTACCTCCTCCACCTGTATCCCCTCCATCTGCACCGCCACCACCTGCACTCCCAACGCCACCGCCAATATTGCCCCCGACATCCTTGCCCGCGAGCAAGCTAGTGCTGCCATTGCGTACAGCGCCACCGTCACAGGCAACCAAGGTACAGACACAGCCTAAAGCCCCCAAAAATGCGACGCAGCGCACAGACACAGCGGCCGTGCGCAAGAAAGCACAATATCGGAGCGCAATGGCATATTCGCTCAAAAACCCACAGAAACCGCGAAAGAAATACACTTTCATACGAATTAACTTCTGAAAATAAGGCGATAAATTGAAAAAATAATTAATTTATGTCTATATTCCATGAATGCTACGCCCGTCTGCCCATTTGCGCTCGGCAAAAAAGTTGGGGCGCAATGGCAGACAAACTACGGGTCGCGCACATTCGTTGCGGCAAGCGCATGCAGGCTCTGCACGCTGGTGGATTACGCCATGGCCTGCGCCGTGCTTAATTTTTTAATGGAAATTAAGCCCGCGCAAAAATACCTCAGTCAATCAATGCAGGGGGCGGTGTATGCCCCGCCACCAGCGCCAACAAGCCCGCTTCGTCCAACACCTTGACACCCAAGGCTTGCGCTTTGTCGAGCTTGCTGCCCGCCTCGGCACCGGCGACCACGCAATGGGTTTTTTTACTCACGCTGCCCGCCACTTTGGCACCCAAGGCTTCGAGCATGTCTTTGGCCTGGTCGCGGCTCAGCGTGGGCAGGGTGCCAGTGAGCACGAAGGTTTGGCCCGCCAACGGCAGGCTTGCGCCTGCGGTGGGCTCTCCTTCTTGCCAGGTGATGCCGCAGGCGCGCAGTTGCTGCACCACTTCGCGGTTGTGGAGCTGGTCAAAGAAGGTGCGCAGGCTCAGTGCCACGGTGGGGCCTACGTCGGCGACTTGCAGCAGTTGGTCCTGCGTGGCGGCCATGATGGCGTCCATGTTGCCAAAGTGGC
>JBIPME010000200.1:0-4454 GCA_044369275.1 Rhodoferax sp. | reverse complement strand
GCCCCCGCTGCCACAAAACAGCCCGGCCCTACCAGACAAGGCCCTTGCATCTGCGCACCGGCTTGAATCACCGCATCGGGGCTGTGCGCGCCCCAGTCGGTTTGAATCCACGTCGCAGGCAGCCGCGACATAGATTGCGCTGCCATGGCATGCTGTTGCAGTGCGAGCAAATCCTCTGCGCAGGTGATATGCCGCAAATCCGCCAAAGCAATGGGGTTAATGCGTTTGGCGAGCCCGCACAAACGCTGGCCCAAAGCCAAGGCGTCGCAATGCAGCGCTTGCTCGCGCAGCGCCCCTGCCGTGGTGCTGCCCCAGCCGGTCCATTGCAGCACATCGGTTTCAAGGGTGTGGCCTACCATCAAGTCTTGCGCAATGGCCGCAGCCAAAACCGTATCCGGCACCATGCGGTCCGCGTGGCCAATGAGCACACGCTGCTCGGCGCGCCAACCAAAGGAGCGCACGATGCCGTAAGGCGTGCTGGCGTCTTTGGCCAAGTGCCAGCGCAGCTGCAGGCCCCAGCGCTCGCCGTTGCCCAATAGCGCACGGAAATCTTCGGGCCGTGCACTCACCACCAAATCCACAATAGCCACGCCCTGTTGCGCCAACTGCTCGAGCACCTGCTCCAACAGCGTAGACCATCCAAAAGGCAGCAACGCACTGGGGAAATCTGCCGGCACGGGAATGTCTTTGGGTGCCGTGCTGGTTGCAAAGAGTACGCAACACACCGCGCAAGCGTTCTGTGTTGTCGAGACCGGGGCGACCGGCGTGACCGGCACGGGGTTTTCGGGCAAGGGGCTATTCGAAGTACTGGGCGCAGCACTGGGAGCTACAACAGATGCAGCGTTGTTTGCGACAAACTGCCAACGGCGGACCAACCTTGGCCAAACTTGGAGTACGTCGAAATAGCTATGCATAGCGAACTTATGGTTTTGAGGCTGGCTTCAATAAGCACCACGTCCCCGAACCACAGCGGGCAGGGTTTTGACCAGCAATTTAACGTCTGTGGCAATCGAACGGTGCTGGATATAGTCAATGTCCATGCGCACTTGCTCTGGGAAAGGCACCTCCGAGCGCCCACTCACCTGCCATATACAAGTCAAGCCCGGCACCACCGACAAACGCTGGCGCTCTTGCTGCGTATAGCGGCGCACCTCGCTGGGCAGCGGTGGGCGGGGTCCTACCAAACTCATGGTCCCCCTGAACACGCACCAGAGCTGGGGCAGCTCATCAATGCTGGTGCGGCGCAACCAACGCCCTACCCAAGTGATGCGCGGATCGTGTTTGAGTTTGAAGGTAATGCCTTGTGCACCGTGCTGGTTTTGCTGCTCCAAAGCCGTGCGTACGCTGGGTGCATGCACGCGCATAGAGCGAAACTTAGGGAATCGAAACACCTTGGCGTTCAAGCCAACCCGGTCCTGCCAAAACAACACGGAGCCCCCGTCTTGCAACTTAATCGCCAAAGCAACCAACGCAAACAAGGGTGCCAGCAACACCAAGGCCACACCAGCGAAAAGCACATCCACCAGCCGCTTGAGCAGCGCGAATTTGCGCGTAGACCACCACCAAACACAGCGATCACGCCGTGCCCGCATCCGGTTGATCCTAGGGTGGCTGAGTCGAATAGCGTTGGAGGTGGGCATGGCGGCATCTTTCAAAGAGTAGGCAATTACGATTAAAAGCCTTTACTGGCTTGAAGTTGTGACAACTTTGTAAACTGAATTGTCACCTAGGCACGTCAACTAACGCGTATGCCTTTAACCACAGATTGACCACCTAGGCACGCAAACTACGGCGTATGTCTTTAACCACAGATTGGCACCCATCCAATCTATAGCACGCAGAGCAGGCACAACACCACTTCACAACCCTCCATGTGCATACGGCCCTACAAACGCCAGTCCCGCACTGGACGAGCCCCAAATCCTCCTTGCGTAAAAGATTGATTTCAAAGATGGCTCAAGCGCTGGTTTTAGAGCTGGTTTTAGAGCTGGTTTTAGAGCTGCTTCAAGAGCGGCAAGGTCCAAAATACCGCCGCATGCAACGGCCAACGCACAACATGGACAATAGCGCCATGGCCAAACAACCCCCTTACCGAACCATTGCAGTCCACGACCTGCGCCACTTCGCCCCGCCCCTGCAAGCATCACCACGGCCCATGGCGCTGCCTACGCTCGCACAAGAAACGGCAAGCGCAGCCCACGCAGATGCCACTGCGACTCCCACGGCCACGGCCGGTGCCGCCACCACGCCCGCCCACACGGACGGCTTGCTGCTAGACCAATTGGGGCGGCCGCTGCGGGACTTGCGCATCAGCGTTACCGACCGCTGCAACTTTCGCTGCAGCTACTGCATGCCCAAAGAGGTTTTCAACCAAAGCTACAGCTACTTGCCACACAGCGCTTTACTCAGTTTTGAAGAGATTAGCCGCATTGCCCAACAATTCGTAGCCCATGGGGTGCAAAAAATCCGCCTCACTGGCGGCGAACCCTTGCTGCGTAAAAACTTGGAGCTGCTGGTGGCGCAACTCTCCCAGCTGCGCACCCCGCAAGGCCAGCCACTGGACCTGACCCTGACCACCAACGGGGCTTTGTTGGCACGCAAGGCCCAGGCTTTGCAAGCCGCTGGGCTGCGCCGACTCACCGTGAGTTTGGACGGGCTCGACGATGCGGTGTTTCGCCGCATGAACGATGTGGACTTTCCCGTGGCCCAGGTTTTAGAGGGCATAGACGCGGCAAAAGCGGCGGGACTGGGGCCCATCAAGGTGAATATGGTGGTGCAACGCGGCGTCAACGAGCATGAAATTGTGCCCATGGCCCGGTATTTCAAAGGCAGCGGCGTGGTGCTGCGCTTCATCGAATACATGGACGTGGGTGCCACCAATGGCTGGCGCATGGACGACGTGCTGCCCAGCGCCCAGCTCATCGCCCGGCTGCAATCGGAACTCCCCTTGGTCGCGCTCCCACCCAGCAGCGTGGGCGAAACAGCCCAGCGCTGGGGCCATGCCGATGCACAGGGCCAGCACGACGTGCAGGCCGGTGAAATTGGCGTCATCTCCAGCGTCACCCAGGCTTTTTGCGCAGACTGCAACCGCGCACGCCTGTCCACCGAGGGTCAGCTTTACCTGTGCCTGTTTGCCAGCCAAGGCCACGATTTGCGCAGCCTCGTGCGTGCCAGCCCCAGCGACACCCAACTCGCCCAGCACATCGCCCAGATTTGGCAACAACGCAGCGACCGCTACTCCGCGTTGCGGGGCCAACAGCCCCCCAGCCAAGGCCCCAGCGCACGCCGGGTTGAAATGAGTTACATAGGCGGTTAAACCATGCAGCACGCCCTACACGATCTAGCCCCATCCCCATCCCCATCCCCATCCGCATCCAACGCCATGCCTTTCTCGCCTAGCCAAGTCTGCGCCGTGGTGCTCGCGGGCGGACGGGGCAGCCGCATGGGCGGGGTTGACAAAGGCCTGCAAATCTTTCGCGGCCAGGCACTCGCGCAACACGCCATTGCCCGCTTGCAAGCCCAAACCGGGGGCGCGCCTGGGCTCATTGGTGTGAACGCCAACCGCCATGCGGCGCAGTATGCCGCTTGGGGCCTGCCGCTGTGGCCCGATGTGCAGGCCGACTACCCCGGTCCGCTTGCCGGTTTTTTAGCCGCACTGCAACACAATGCAGCGCTGGCGCAGCCGTATCCCTATTTACTCACCGTCCCGTGTGACTCGCCACTGTTTTCGCTCGATTTATTGCAGCGTTTGGCCCACGGCCTGCATGCCGAACAGGCGGACATTGCCGTGGCGTATGCGTTGGAAGCACCAGAGCACAACGACGGCAACGGCAACGGCAACGGCAACGGCAACAGCAACAGCAACAGCAACAGCAACAAAAATAACAGCGACACCCTGCAACTGCGCAGCCAACCGGTTTTCTGCCTGTTCAAAACCGCGCTTTACCCCAGTTTGTTGCAGTTTATAGACCAAGGTCGGCGCAAAATTGACGCTTGGACCGCGCAACACCCCTGTGCCCACGTTGCTTTCAGCAGCCCCGAAGACACCTTGGCCTTTAGCAACGCCAACACCTTAGAACAACTCTCCCAGCTAGAACGCCTATGAAAACGCCAGACCCGCACAACCCAAGTCCCGCCAACGCCATTCAGGCCGACCCGCTCGCCCAAATCGCCGCCACCTTGCCCGGCTACGATGCCAATGCCCTGCCCACGGAACTGGCATGGCGTTTTTTAGAGGCCTTGGTGCAACCCGTCAACGCGGTAGAAACCGTGGCGCTGCAAGACGCTTTGGGCCGGGTGGTGGCACACGACATCATCTCCCCCGTGGACGTGCCCGCACACGACAACTCCGCCATGGACGGCTACGCCTTTGCGGGCAGCTGCCTGCGGGCGGATGCCCCCACACGCTTGGAATGCGTGGGCACCGCCTTTGCGGGTGCGCCGTGGGTGGGCCA
>JBIPME010000199.1:0-4456 GCA_044369275.1 Rhodoferax sp. | reverse complement strand
GCGCTTTTGCAAGCGGCAGACAAGCAAACCCTTGAACTCACCTTGAACTCACCTTGAACTTACCGTTGGCCCCGCTTAACCCTTTTGAAAGCTAAGGCCTGCGTACATAGCCGGGTATGGCCTGCGGCTATGATCCGCTTTCATTTCACAACCACTGCCCTTAGGGCCAGCACAGCACCATGCCAAGATTACTGCTTCCAGAAGACCGTTTGCACCCCGCCATTCAAGCCGCTGTTGCCAACGCCCACCGCGACATTGTGGAGGAAGTACAGGCCGCCCTGCGCAGCCACCGTGTTGTTGTCGTCGGCATGGCGCAAAACCCGGTGGTCCAAACAGTTTGCAAAGCCTTAACGCAAGCCCAGATCACCTTCACCTACCTTGAGTACGGCAGCTATTTCAGCCAGTGGCGTCGACGCGCAGCATTGAAAATGTGGACCGGCTGGGGTACTTTTCCCATGGTGTTTTGCGATGGCATCCTACTAGGCGGAGCCCAAGAAACCCAGGCCCTGATCGCCAGCGGGGCCTTGAAAGCCAAGCCCTAGCCCGATCAAGCCAACCATTGCATGCGCGACTGGTAGCGGCGCAGGTTGTCTATAAAAAGCGCCAAAAACCGCGGGCTGCCTTTGGCAAACCCGGCCGCCAGCAGCGCGGTTGCCTGCGCGGATGCCTCCAACTCAGCCACCAAGGCTTTGAGTGATTCTGCATGCCAGCCCAAGCGCCCCACGGGCATGCGTGCCAACGGGGTAGTGGATTTGGCCCGAACGCGGTCTTCTAAATAGCGCTCTTCGTAGCTTTCAAAATAGGCCAGCGAGGCCAGTAGTTCAAAGCGTTCAAACAAAAGCTCAAAGTTGGACGCAACCCCCACAAAAGACGATTTCCATTGGCACATCACGTCGTACAGGTGGTCACTGAAGGCGCTGACCTTGCGCACCACGCCCGGCATGTTGTGCCAAGCCGCATGCTCGGCCTCTTTCCACGCACTCAAAAACAGGCTTTGCACCATGCGTTGCGGTTCGCGTTCGCCACGGGGCAGGGCGGTCATGAAGAACGCATGCAAATCTTGCCAACGCTGCGCCCGCACCAGGCCAAGCCCGTAGGCCGTGAACAGCAAAATGGCGGGGTAGGCACGCAGGCCCAAAGACGTGCTGGACGTGCCGGACGTACCGGGCGCGTTAGCGTGGGCCGTGGCGTCTTGGTTGAGCCCGCACAGCAAAGCCGTCACCGTGGCAACATCGTCGCCCTCGCCCCAGCGCCCCAGCACCGAGACCATTCGGGCCAAGGGTTCGGTCAGGGATTCATAGGTTGTGAGTTGCTCCACCGCACGCAGGGCCTCAGGGCTTACGTCATAGGCCGTTAACCCCACCGCCCACAGCTGGCCCAAGAGCCGGTCCGACTCTTGGCAAATCAAATCATCGAGCTGAATGCGGTACTCAGCTTTGCTGATAAAGCGCTTGGTGTTGCCAATGAGCAAGTCCATCGTCCAAGGGTTTGGCCGGTGGCTTTGCACCAGCGTCTCAACACTTTGCTGCAATTGCGGGAAAAACAGGTCCGCAGTATCAATGTCGATGTGCTTGGCCTGCCTGTGGCGTATCAAGGCCTGTGCGCCCGGTGTTGCAGCGCCACGCAAAGCCCAGTACACGGGGTAGCGGCGGTTGGGGGCGCGCAACAAGGCGGCGTGCAACGCGGGGTCCCATTCGCCTGACCAGCCGCAGACAATCAAACCGTACTCGTCCAAAACCCGGTCCAGCAGCGCATCAAAAACCGCAGGGTAGGGCGCTGATGCCGTAGCGTGGCTGTGGTTTGGCGTGTGGTGCTGGTCCCCATACAGTTTGACGATGTAGCAAGCGCTGTGCGGCAAAGGCTCCGCACCTTGGAGGCTGTCTTCGCTGGCCACCACCGTGGGCTCTATGCCTTGCTCGCGCAAGGCGCTCTCCATCAGGCAGTCCACATTGGTGGTCACGATCACGCGAATAAACCCCGTGCGCACCAAGTCTGCCAGCGCATGGTGGGCCGGGGTAGGCACCTTTTTGCACTGCGCACGCTCCAGCTCCGTGGGCTCAATGTAGCTGCGTAGGGTGGCTCTGCGGGCACTGGGGCTGGGGGCCACTGCCGCTAACAAATCAAAGTAATTGGGCGCTTTGCCCGTGGCCTGCGTGTACCACTTGGCCCAATCCGCTTGCTCGGCCACACCCCGGGCCATGGCCGCACGGCGCACCAAATCCAAGGTAATCTCCCACACCGTGGGGACCTCTGCCGAACGCGAAACCCCAGGCCCCAGCAAGACCGCAAAAACGCCCTTGTTTTCAAAGACCGAAAAAGAAATTTGCGTCAGCATATCGCCTTGAAGCAAGCTCATTCCATACCACTTTCTGCGCTACATCGGCACTCAATTCAAAGTGGAATTAAACCACTTTGAAAAAATTGCCCTTGCGCTCTTTGCGTCCTTTACGCACTTTTCACGCTACCACGCGCCACGCGGTGCTGCGCAGTTTGGCGTCTATGGCTTGTAGTAAGGCGTGATTGGCCAGTGACATGGCGCGCTCTGGCTTCTACATTAGCCACACCGTCTATTTCGACACCCTCTCTCGTAAGGAAAATATGAAAACTGCACTGGTTACAGGTGCCTCCTCTGGCATGGGCAAAGAAACTGCCAAACGTTTGTTGCAAGAAGGTATGACCGTCTACGTCGCTGCCCGGCGCGTAGCGCAAATGCAAGACCTGGTGCAACTCGGCGCGATTGCGCTCCCAATGGACATTAGCAAAGACGAAGACATCGTCGCTGCCGTCCAAACCATCACCACCCGCCATGGCGGCGTGGATGTGCTGGTCAATAACGCAGGGTTTGGCCTGTATGGCTCGGTAGAAGAAACCGCTTTAAGCGATGCCCGCTACCAGTTCGAGGTCAACCTCTTTGGCCTGGCCCGGTTAACCCAACTCCTGCTGCCCGCCATGCGTGCCAAAGGTGCGGGCCGCATCATCAACCTCTCGTCCATGGGCGGCAAAATCTACACCCCCCTGGGCGCTTGGTACCACGCCACCAAACACGCACTCGAAGGCTGGAGCGATTGCCTGCGCATCGAACTCGCCGCCTTCGGCATTGCCGTGGTGGTGATTGAACCCGGCGCCATAGAAACCGAATGGGCCGGGGTCATGCTAGAGCCCATGCTCCAACGCTCCGGCCACGGTGCCTACCAAAAGCTGGCACAGTCCTTTGCCAAGGCCATGCGCAGCACCTACAACAAGGCCGGTGCGGCATCGCCCCCGTCGGTGGTGGTGGACGCCATTGTCCAAGCCATCCAAGCCAAACGCCCCAAAACCCGCTATGTCGTCGGCAAAATGGCCCGCCCGCTCCTATTCATTCGCAAATACCTGGGTGACCGCGTCTACGACAAAGCCATCATGAGCCAAGTACGTTAACGCCATAACGCCATAACGCCATAACGCCATAACGCCATAACGCCATAACGCCTTAATGCCATAAAGCCTTAATGCGTTAAGCTAAATCCTTCGGCAAAGCGCCCCCTTGTTGTCTCGGTCTTCAATTTTTATATGCGCAAATCCAAGGTATTTCTCATCGACTCCGCTTGGCGTATTTTGTTAAAAGACGTGGGCATTCCCGTGGCCGATCTCATGCGGCGAGCTGGCCTGCCCGAAGACCTTTTGTCCAGACCGCAAGAGGGGCTGAGCAGCACCGACTACTTCCGGTTTTGGAACGCGCTGGAAAAAATCGACGCCGACCCGCTACTGCCCCTGCGCTTGGTGGAAGCACTCACCGCCGAAGTATTCTCTGCCTCCCTGTTCGCGGCCTTGTGCAGCAAAAACTTACAACAGGCTGTACACCGCATAGCGCACTACAAACAACTCATCGCCCCCATGGCCTTGGACATAGCGGTCGATGCCCAGGCCAACCTGCGCCTCACACCGCGTTGGCTAGAAAATGCCCACGCCATCCCGCACTCCCTCATGCTTGCCGAACTGGCCTTCTTTGTCCGCTTGGCACGCATGGCCACACGCGAACCCGTGCCGGCCAGCAGCGTGCAGCTGCCCCAATTGCCAGAGCCATTGGCGGCGTATGAAGCCTATTACGGCGCAAAAATCACCCTAGGCCCGCCCAGCATCGCCTTCGCACTGGCCCATGCGCAAAAACCCTTTTTGACCGCAAACGAACGCATGTGGGACATGTTCGAGCCCGAACTGCAAAAACGCTTAGCCACCCTCCAAGACAATGCCGACACCAGCCAGCGCGTGCACGCCGTGCTGCTCGAAAGCCTCCCCAGCGGACAAGCCTCCATAGACCACACAGCCCAGCGCCTGGCCATGAGCAAACGCACCTTGCAACGCCGACTCGGCGAAGAAGGCCTGAGCTTCCAACAACTGGTCAAGCGCACCCGCGAAGCACTGGCTCGCCACTACCTGAGCAAAACCCATCTCTCCAATGGCGAAATCGCATTTTTAC
>JBIPME010000495.1:0-4463 GCA_044369275.1 Rhodoferax sp. | reverse complement strand
AGGTTGGGCATGGCCGCAGCCAGCAAAGCGCGGTCAGCTGGCGCAAAAACAGGCTGCTGCGCATGCAGGTAGAGCGACAGGTGCACGCAGGTTCGGAGTATAGGGTCCACGCTGGTGGTGCACAGCACCTGCGCAATGCCGAACTGCAGAAGAAAAGCGCGGAAGTCCGCATGCAGATAGGCTTGGTCCACCGCCAACACTGCCGGGAGGCCGGGCCTGCCAAGGGCTTCATGCACCAAGGGATCGTGCGCTTGCACTGTCTCCCAGCACTGCACATAGTCCGGCGCCAATTGGTACAGCACATTGCTGTGCAATACGGGTCCGGCAGGCGTGATCGTGGAGTGGCCTAGCCACGCTCCGTCAAAAGGCAAAACGTCTTTCAGATGGGTGAACAGCAAGGCGTCAAAGTTGCGTATGCCTTCGCTGTGGGCTGCACGGTAGAGGCTGTGCACCAGTGCTCCAAGGGACTGCAGCATTGCGATGTCACCCCGTGCCGAGGGCGCATCAGGCATGGGGGCTGAGTTGGCTTGGGGGGGTGTCATGGTAGTAACTGGGATGAAACATTATCCACGCAGCGCTGCGCCAATCCTAAGTGCCTCGTTCAATTGAACGACTGTTGCAAACCGCCTCGACTTCTTATTCTACGAACCACCCATAACTAAACGGAGACAACACTATGAACCCACGCACCGCCTTCTTCCATGACGAAAAATGCCTGTGGCATTGCACCGCCGGCGGCTTCGCACTGATTGCCCATGTGGGTGGCTGGGTGCAGCCACCGGCCGGCATGGGCTTGGCCGAGTCGCCTGACTCCAAGCGCCGCATCGTCTCGCTCATGCAGGTGTCCGGATTGGCTGACAAGCTGGACCTGCGCAGCGCGCCCATGGCGACTGAAGAAGACCTGCTGCGCGTGCATCCACCGTCGTACCTAGAGAAGTTCAAGGCCGCCTCCGATGCCGGTGGTGGCGAGCTGGGCCCCTACGCACCATTCGGCCAGGGCAGCTACGAGATCGCCAAGCTCTCGGCCGGCTTGGCAATGCATGCGGTCGATGCAGTGCTCAGTGGCAACTACCGCAATGCGTACGCCTTGTCGCGTCCACCCGGGCACCACTGTCTGGCCGACACGCCCATGGGGTTTTGCCTGCTGGCCAATATTCCGATTGCCATTGAGGCTGCTAAAAAGAAGCACGGCGTACAACGCGTGGTGGTGCTGGACTGGGATGTGCACCACGGCAATGGCACGCAAAGCATCTTCTACGGGCGCGACGATGTACTCACCATCTCACTGCATCAGGAGGGCTGTTTCCCGCCCGGCTACAGTGGCGCCGATGACCGGGGCGAAGGCAAAGGCGAGGGCTTTAACATCAATGTGCCGCTGGTGCCCGGTGGCGGACACGATGCCTATCAGTACGCCATGGAGCGCATCGTCCTACCAGCCATCAACCAGTACAAGCCCGACCTGATCATTGTCGCGAGTGGCTTCGATGCCAATCTGGTGGACCCGCTGGCACGCATGCTGCTGCACAGCGAGTCCTTTCGCATGATGACGCACCAGGTGATGGCCTTGGCAGACCGGCATTGCAACGGTCGTCTGGTCGTGGTGCATGAAGGCGGCTATGCCGAGTCTGCCGTGCCCTTCTGCGGTCACGCAGTGGTAGAGGCCATGGTGGGTGCGGATATGGGCGTCACAGACCCCTACCTAGAGATTGGCCAGGCCTGGCAAGTCAATGCCCGCCAGGCAGCATTTCAGCGCGGGCTGATTGACGAGATGGCAGTGGCCCTGGGCCATTGAAAGGGCCTGCGCATGCTGCTTGAAATTTACGCTGCCACCTTGACGGCGCTGCGTGCCTTAGGCGCGTAACCCACCACCTTCCCTTCCCTTCCCTTCCCTAAACAACTAACCCATCCCTTATATGACTGCTACCCATTTTTTGACTATCAACGGCCAAGCCGTACCTGGCGATGCATCGCCGTTTCCCATCTTCAACCCTGCAACGAAGGCCCTGTTGGGTCATGCGCCTGCCTCAACGCCTGCGCAAGTACAGGCCGCCGTGGCTGCGGCCCGTGCGGCCCAGCCTGCATGGGCCGCACGGGCCGAAAGCGAACGCAAGGCCATCCTAGGGCGCGTAGCCGAGGTGCTTGCAGCCAACGCGCAGCACCTGGCCGAATGGATCACGCGTGAGCAGGGTAAACCATTGGCCGGCCCCGGCGCGCTGTTTGAAATGCAGGCCTGCGTGGGCTGGACCCAGGTGGCGGCCATGTTGGAGTTGCCGGTGGAGGTGGCGTTTGAAGACGACACCCGGCGTGACGAGGTGCATCGCAAACCGATTGGCGTGGTAGCCGCGATCGCACCTTGGAACTGGCCACTCATGATTGCCATCTGGCAAATCATTCCTGCCTTGCGCGCCGGCAATACCGTGGTGCTCAAGCCCTCGGAGTACACCCCTTTGGGAACGCTGGAAATGGTGCGCCTGATCAATACGGTGCTGCCTCCAGGCGTGCTCAACACGGTGAGCGGCAATGGCCAAGTAGGTGATGCGCTGGTGCGCCACCCGGATGTGAAGAAAATCATGTTCACGGGCTCCAGTGCCACAGGCCGTAAGATCATTGAGGCTTCGGCCGGCAATATGGCGCGTCTGACGCTGGAGCTCGGCGGCAACGACGCCGCTATCGTTTTGCCCGGTGCCGATGTGCCAGCCATTGCCCAAGGCCTGTTCTGGGGGGCCTTCCTCAACATGGGCCAAACCTGTGCCTGCATCAAGCGACTCTATGTGCATGAGAGCCAGTACGAGGCCGTGGTGCACGCACTCAAGTCCCTCGCCGATACCGTGCCTATGGGCGATGGCATGCAAGACGGCATCTTGCTCGGCCCGGTGCAAAACCGCATGCAGTTCGACAAAGTGGCCGCCTTGGTTGACGCCGCACGGCAAGCGGGTGCCCGCATCGTCACCGGCGGGCAAGCTCCTACCGACAGCCTGTTTTACCCCGTGACACTGGTGGCCGATGTGCACGATGGCAACCCCCTGGTGGACGAAGAGCAGTTCGGCCCAGCCTTGCCCATCATTGCCTACCGCGATGTCAGCGAAGCCGTGCGCAACGCCAACCGCCTCGATGCAGCGCTGGGTGCTTCGGTGTGGAGCAGCGATGTGCAAGAGGCCCAGCGTGTGGCAATGCAGCTTGAAGCCGGCACGGTGTGGATTAACCAGCATGGCGCCATCCACCCCATGGTGCCCTTTGGGGGGGTCAAGGGTTCTGGCTATGGCGTGGAATTTGGCACCGAGGGACTGAAGGCGGTGACGGTGCCTCAGGTCATCAGCATCAAGAAGTAACTCTGCATACCCACTAAAAAAATTCCTGAGGTAATCTGAAATGCCCTTCACTCTCAATCGCAATACATTACTGCTGCAACCACTGACCGCTGCAGCCCTTGCCTGTGCGGCCCTGATGCCACAGACCGCTGCTGCCCACGGCGGGGCGGCGCACATGGTTGCGCTCAAAAAGGCTGCCGAGGCGGCAGGCGCCAGCGTCAAGTGGGACAGCTTTGCCAACCTCTATACCTTCAGCCGCAACAGCACGCTGGTGCGGGTCAAACCCGGCTCCGCCACCGTCACCATCAATGGCAGCCCGTTCAAACTGTCGGTGCCAGCGGTGCTGCGCAAAGGGGCGCTGTATGTGCCGCATGACTTTGTGCAGCAAGTCACCCAGTCCAGCCTGGACCGGACCTTTGTGGTGGAGCGCACGCCCAACCCGCTGAACCCATTGAGTGCTAACGAAATCAAGGCGACGGTGGACATCCTGAAAGCCAGCGGCAACTACCAGCCGGGCTACCGTTTTTCGGAAATCACCGTGCGCATGCCGCCCAAGGACGCGGTGTGGGCCCATGCCCTGGGCGGCAAAGCCGTGAACAGCCCGCGCGCTGCGGAAGTGACGGTGCTGGACGGCAAGAACGTCATCGAAGGCACCGTAGACCTGCAAGCACGCAAGGTCACCCGCTGGGAGCGCAAGGAAGGTGCCCATGGCATGGTGCTACTGGACGACTTTGCCACCGTGCAGAGCGCCATCGAGTCCAGCCCGGCCTACATCGAAGCGCTGGCCAAACGCGGCATTACCGATATCAAGAAAGTTGTGACCACGCCCCTTACCGTGGGCTATTTTGACAACAAGGACGGGCTACAGCAGCAAGACCGCCTGCTCAAAATCGTGAGCTACCTCGATGTGGGCGACGGCAACTACTGGGCCCACCCCATCGAAAACCTGGTCGCTGTGCTGGACCTGGTGCAAAAGAAGATCATCAAAATTGAAGACCATGGCGTCATCCCAGTGCCCATGAAAGCCACGGCCTACGACGGCAGCGACCGCAAGGCAGGCGCGGCACGCAAGCCGTTGGAAATTACCGAGCCCGAGGGCAAGAACTACACCATCACCGGCAACACCTTGCACTGGCGCAACTGGGACTTCCATCT
>JBIPME010000198.1:0-4472 GCA_044369275.1 Rhodoferax sp. | reverse complement strand
CACCGCTGTAATTTTGGGTGTCACCCAGTATTCTCAGCCGGGCCAAGTTGAACTCGGTTCGAAACGTTGTAATGTTTTGGTAGACCACGAACAAGGCTAAGGCGGCCAAAATGGCGTGCACCAAGTAGCCCTTCCAAAACACGGGTGGGAAACGTTTCATGTCATCCGTCAATGACCAGTCTTTACCCATGCGCACGACGTTGTGCCCAGGTGTGCAAACCTCCATCTCAACGACTTGGCCTAGCAGTTTGTCGCGATTAACCCTCCAGTAAAAGGGTAACTTGATGGCAAATCGATCGCCCAGAAATAGCGTCGTCGTGTTGCCGCTTGTCACCTCAACGAACTGGCCCAGCAGTTTGTCGCGATTAACCTCCCAGTAAAAGGGGAGCTGGAGGGCAACTTTATCACTCAGAAATAGCGTGGTCGTGTTGCCGGTTGTCGCGGGCACCAAGAATATATTGTTGACCATACCGCGCACGCGTAGGATTGAGCGCGGCTCTGCGAGGGGGGGATTGCGTACCAAGAGCCATAGAGCGAGAGCAGCCGTAGCCAATGCTGCGAACACCGCATAAAGGTGAAGGGTTTGGGTCGTGTCCCAAGTCGCCAGCCAAAACAAAAAGAACGAACCGAGCCAGCACAAGGCCGACGCAACTCGCCTGTTTCCCATGCGGTAAATTACTTCTTCGCGCGTTTCTTGGCGTTCACCCAAGACGGTAACCTTTGCATTCAGAAGGTGCGCGCAGGGGTCTGGCTGCGGTAGGCCTGTTGTGGGAGACCTCAGTTTTTTTCTATGGATGGGATTGGCAGCAGAAGGCGGTACGTTGCCGAGCTTCATGTTGAGAAATTGCTTATCAAGCCTCTCTTCTTCCGCTTTGGAGCTTGCTTTCAGGAAGTGGCGTGCGTAGCCTTCTACGATGGAAAACCCATTCAAACGAATGACCACGAGATAGTCGTTTGTCATTACAACCTCGGCTTGGTTGTCATCTTTTATGAAGTCGATGGCGTCATATGGCAGCAGCACACGGATGCCATCAATGCTGTTGTCGAAAATTGAGCTTCCTTTCCCGCCACCCCTAAATTCGTACCGGAACTTGCCATTAATAGAGAACACTTCCGGGCCGCGGGTAACGTTACTCGCCATCACAATGGGTTGTAGCGCCGATGATTCCTCTGGGGTCAAATCCCGAATCGATTCTTCGGTGTTTATGAGTGATTTTCGCTTCTTAAACAAGGAGAATAAAAAGTCGAAAAAAACCCATAAGATGGCTAGACAAGATAATCCCAAAGCAGCTTGTGTTTAATCTGCAATAGCTTCTTTGTTGCGGGGCGCAGGCTTGGCTGTCACCCGCGAGTGCCATCTTGGGTTGATTTGCGTACCCGGTCACGCAGCCTTTCAAAGTAGGCTGAATCGGTTGGGGCTGTGGGTGCAGACGCTACGCCCGCAAGAAGGGGGCTGCGCAGGTGCAGGCGATCCTGATCCTTTTGGATCAGTTCGCGCACGTACTCGCTGCTGGTGCCCTAGTAGCCTTGGTTAACCTGCCCATCGACGAAGGATTTGAGCGTGTCGGGTAGAGAGATGTTCATGGTGCGCATGGCGCAAGATTAGTGCAACTTACCGCAAAAACCGCACCGTAAAACACACCCCCGGCGTTGCATGGCCGGGGCTGCCGTCGGTAATGGCAATGACGGCGTGGTGTTGTTGGGCGATTTCGGCCACGATGGACAGGCCCAGGCCTGAGCCGTCTACGGTATTGCCCAGCACTCTGTAGAAGGGCTGGAACACCAATTCGCGCTGCGCAGGCGCAATGCCCGGGCCGGAGTTTTCCACTTGCAGGAGCAGCTCTGCGGTGTGCGGGTCGTGCACCACCCGCACGGTGACGATGCCGGGTAGTTCGGGGGAGGAGGGGGTGTAGAGCATGGCGTTGTCGAGCAGGTTGCGCACCATTTCCTTGAGCAAAGTCGCGTTGCCGCGAATCAAGTCTTGCGGCGCGAGCGCGGACAGGCCTTCGTAGCCTATGTCCAAGTGCTGGTCTAAGCTGCGCTGCACCGCGTCTTTGACCACTTCCAGCGTTAGCTGTGCCAAATCGCAGGCGCGGCGGCTGAGCACCATGCTGCCTGCTTCGGCCCGTGCGAGGGCGAGCAATTGGTTGACGGTGTGTGTGGCGCGCACGCTGGAGCGCCCAATTTGGCGCAGCGATTGTTTCAGGTCTTCGGCGCTGGCGCCTTCACGCTGCGCCAAATCTGCCTGCATGCGCAAGCCTGCCAATGGGGTTTTGAGCTGGTGGGCGGCATCGGCTAAAAAACGCTTTTGGGTTGCAATGGAGTCTTTGAGCCGCAACAGCAAGCCGTTGACGGAGGCCACAAAAGGGGCCAGCTCCATGGGCACGCCTTGCATGTCCAAGGCGCTCAAGTCGTCGGGTTTGCGCTGGTGCATGCGGTTTTCAAGCCGGTGCAAGGGTTTGATCGCTTGTACCAAAGCCAACCAAATCAAGAGCACGGCCAAGGGCAGCATGACGAACTGCGGCAGCATCACCCCGGTCACAATTTCGGTGGCGAGTGTGGCGCGTTTGTCCATGGTTTCTGCGACTTGCACCAAGGCCAGTCCCGGCTTGGGCAAGGCCAGTCGCATCCATTTGTAGGCGATTTTGACTTCTTGGCCACGGAACAGCGCATCGCGCAGCTGCACTTCTTCACCGGAGTCTATGTAGTCTTCTATCGATGGCAGGGGCAAATCTTTTTCCCCGCCTAGCAAGCTTCCTTTGGGGTCCAGCACTTGGAAGAAGACTTGGTCGGTAGCGTCTGCCCGCAACAACTCACGCGCCGAAGAGGGCAGCACAAAGCGCACCCGCTGGTCCTGCACCACCACCAACTGCGACAGGGCGCGCACGTTGTATTCCAAAGCGCGGTCAAAGGGTTTGCCCGCAATGCCTTGGGCGACCAGCCAAGTCAGCACCAAACTGATGGGAAACAGCAGCAGCAAAGGCGTCAGCATCCAATCTAATATTTCTCCAAAGAGAGAGCTTTGGGCGCGCTGAAAGACCTTCAATTTGGAATCTTTTCCAAGCAATACCCCAAACCGCGCACGGTGGCAATGCGCACTGGGCCGTGTTCGATTTTTTTGCGCAGCCGGTGGATGTAGACCTCGATGGCGTTGTTGGTTACTTCCTCGCCCCATTCGCACAGGCGTTCCACCAACTGCTCTTTGCTCACCAAGCGCCCCACCCGTTGCAGCAGCACCTCTAGGAGCCCGAGTTCGCGTGCGGACAGTTCCAGCATCTTGTCCTCTAAGGTGGCAACCCGCCCGGCTTGGTCGTAACTCAGGGGGCCGTGGCGAATTAAATTGCTGGTCACCGCACTGCTGCGGCGCACCAAGGCCCGAACCCGCGCCTCTAACTCTTGCAGGGGAAAGGGCTTGGCCATGTAATCGTCTGCGCCATAGTCCAGCCCCCGCACCCGTTCCTCAACGCTGTCGGCGGCGGTCAAAATTAAAACAGGCAAGCCTGATCCTCGGGCACGCAAGCGCTTGAGCACTTCTAAGCCATGCATTTGTGGCAAACCCAAATCCAAAATGAGCAAATCCAACTCGGGATTGGTCATTAACGCCGCATCCGCCTGCGTGCCACTGGCCACGTGGTTGACCACGGCACCCGCGTTGCGCAAGGCCCGTGATAGACCATCGGCTAGCACTTGGTCATCTTCCGCAATCAAAATACGCATTCCACACTCCATTGCTTTCTGTGCTTTATATCTTCAAACATTTTAGGAATTCTGCCCCTGTTTGTGCGTCTCAAACAGCCTGTGGGACTCCATGTTTATACCTAGACGAGGGGGTGGGTATTCCCTAGTTTGGAGGCGCGGGTTGTACGTGCAAGGCATTTGCCCCAATCTCCCTTCCCCAATCGCGCAAGACCATGCAGACTTCGTAGACCTTGCAGACCTTGTTGCAGGGATGAGCCCAAGCAAGTGCTACCCTTGCCTCAACCACGC
Source organism: Rhodoferax sp. (assembly GCA_044369275.1). Taxonomy (GTDB): domain Bacteria; phylum Pseudomonadota; class Gammaproteobacteria; order Burkholderiales; family Burkholderiaceae_C; genus Allorhodoferax. The sequence goes on along the minus strand of JBIPME010000198.1, from coordinate 485 downwards.
TGCAACCCGCAGCCGAATTTTTTTCGTATTCTTTTTTATGGATGGGGCCACTGTATGAATGTCATTGAAATTAGCGCTTTTGGCGGGCCTGAAGTGCTGCGCTTAGCCCAGCGTGCTATGCCTGTTGCGGGTGTGGGGCAGGTGTGTATTCGGGTAGGTGCCAGTGGCATTAACCGCCCCGATGTGCTGCAACGCCGGGGCCTTTATCCCGCGCCCCGTGGGGCCTCTGATATTCCTGGGCTGGAGCTGGCGGGCACCATTGTTGATGGCGATGCGCAGGCCATGGCGCAAGCGGGGTTCAAGTTAGGCGACCGGGTGTGTGCTTTGGTCGAAGGCGGTGGCTATGCCCAGTATTGCGTTGCTGCCGTGGCGCAATGCCTGCCCGTGCCCAGTGGGTTCAGCGATGCGCAGGCGGCCTCCTTGCCCGAGACGGTGTTTACGGTGTGGAGCAATGTGTTTGAGCGAGGTGCCCTGCAAGCCGGCGA
>JBIPME010000118.1:0-6053 GCA_044369275.1 Rhodoferax sp. | reverse complement strand
CATGCGGTTGAATTTTTTCCATTATGAACAAACATGAACTTGAGCAATTGGCTGAGCTAAGAATCAAAGAGGCCGCGCATTTATTGGCTGCTGGTTGTTACCAAGGCGCTTATTATTTGGCTGGATACAGCTTGGAATGCTTGTTGAAAGCACGTATTGCCAAGCGCGTAAAGCAACATGATTTTCCAGATAAAAAACTCGCGAATGATAGCCATATTCACGATTTGACCAAGCTTTGCATTGCAGCCGAAATGAAACCCGATTTGAACTTAACAGAGCAGGAAGACGAAGACTTTAAGCTCAATTGGGCGGTCGCAAAAGAATGGAATGTTGAGTCGCGGTATAACGTGAATATTGACAAGCAACGTGCAGAAGATTTATTTAATGCAATTACCGATAGCAACTCTGGAGTAATGCCATGGCTAAAGAAATTTTTGTAACGCGCTGGTTTTCCGAAGAAATGCTGGCAGCAGGCAAAACACTTATCTCCCGATTAGCGGTTGAAAATGTTGAATGCGCAGCTGCATTTTGGTTGCTTGACGATAATGAGCAGACTTGGGGTTTGAACATTATTTCCGCACAGGTGGATGCGTTCGGGCCTAGAGAATATTATAAAAAAATAAATAATACCAATAAGCAAGCCTTACCAGATGAAGCCATTATTTCGTTGCACGATATTCATGTGTCTGGTATGAAAAATAAACTCATTGATGCATTCAAACAGAGTGTTTTATTTGGTGCAAAGCTGGGCGACAAGAGGCTTGGAAAGCAATATATCGGCGGTATTTTTATCGAAGATATGTATTTGTACAAATTGGACTGGGATCTTATAGCGCACAAAAGCGCAGGCATAACGCACAAAAGCGCAGCCTAGTTTTTGGCTGTTTCACAGACATCAAACATAAAGTGCAGCAAGACTGGTGCACCGCACCCCATGCGTGGAAAGTCTGGGTTCCGCACTTAATTTTTGCATCCACCCATCCATAATGCAGCCTCTGTAAGCCAATTTAACCAACCTTAATCAACCCTAACCAAGGAAGCAGCATGGGAAATCGTTTGACACAAATTGCCACCCGCACCGGCGATGCCGGCACCACGGGGCTAGGGGACAACACCCGGGTTTCTAAAAATAGTTTGCGGGTGCACGCCATGGGCGATGTGGATGAGTTGAATTGCCATATCGGGGTGCTGCTGTGTGAGGACATGCCCGCCGGTATTCGCACCGTGTTGGTAGAAATTCAGCACCAGCTTTTCAATTTAGGCGGTGAGCTGTCGATTCCCGGTTATCAGTTGCTCAAGGCGCAGGCCGTGCTGGACTTGGACCAGGCTTTGACGCACTACAACGAGGGCTTGCCCAAGTTGCAGGAGTTTATTTTGCCCGCAGGCACCCGCGCTGCGGCGCTGGCCCATGTGTGCCGCACCGTGGCGCGCCGGGCCGAACGTGCGCTGGTGGCGCTGGGCAATGAGGAGGCGCTCAAAGAGGTGCCGCGCCAGTACCTGAACCGGCTGTCGGACCTGATGTTTGTGCTCGCGCGTGTGCTTAACCGTCACCGCACGGATGGCACGGTGGGCGACGATATTTATTGGAAAAGTGAGCGCATGCATGCCAACGTATAAAGGGCGTGGCCACGGGTGACCAGCGGTGGCCTGTGGCGGCGCATGCGCACAAACGCAAGCCGCCCAAGCGGCGGGTTTTTAGCGGTGGGCTTTTAGGCCGAGAGTACGTTGCGGGTGCCTGCGGGCGCAGTCACCGCGCCAAAGGGTTTGGCCGCACCGGTGTAGGTGAGATCGGGGGGGCTTGGCAGCACCACGCGCAGGGCTTGGTCTACATAGGCGGCGCGGCGCGAGAGGTTTTCGCGCAGTGCGTTAAGCCCGCTGGCCAGGTGTTGGATGCGGTTGAGCACGGTGGGCGAGGTGGCTTGCGCGTCGGTATGGCTGCGCAGGGTTTGCATCAGCTCCACGCTCAGGGCCTGGATGGCAGACCCGGCGTTGGCCAGGCCTTGGGCGTCGTTGCTAACTAGCAGGTCAGCGGCTTCGTTGAGTTGTTGCTCGACTTGGTCGAGCTGGTGTTGCAGTACAGAGAGAGTCATTTCAGGGCCTTTGCACGGGGGAGATGGACACAGGCACTATGCGCTGCGCGGTTTATTTGACCGTTCGGCGCAACATGTCCTGTGCGTTGGAGAGAAGTTTGTTGGCAATCGCTTCGGGGTTGATGCGGTAGGTGCCGTCTTTGAGCGCCGCTTTGACCATGGCAACTTTCTGGGCGTCGATGCCGTTGCTGGGGTTGTTTTCGGCCTGGGCCAAGGCCAGCGCTTCTTCGGAGACCGAGACCTGGACGCCGTTGGGGGCTGCGGGTTTTTTGCTCTGCGCACTGGCAGCCGCGCTTTGGGCTTGGGCGCGCGGTGCTTGGGTTTGGGCCACAAGGGCGGGTAAATCTGAGGGTTGGCCGATTTTCATGGTGTTCTCCAAAACTACGGTTAGCGTAGCCTAATACGCTAACTATCGGACCTAATGGGCCGAACTTGAGGCCGCGTTGGTCGGTGTTGCTGCCGAACGGGTGCATTGGGTGGTGCATTAGGGGGCATTAGGCTGCATTACGGTGCATGGGCAGGCATTTAAATGTTGATTTTCACGGTGCGCGCATCAATTACCACGCCGTCGGTCACACGCCCGTTTTCCATGCGCACCTTGGTTAACTGGCCCACAGCACCCGCAGACAGGGCTTGGCCTTCGGTGGAGATTTCAAACCCAGGGCCTTTGGCGACGACGCGAATATTCGCCCCCGCCTGGAACACCCAGGCCGCTTTCACCATGCCTTGGCGCAGCACCATGCCGGTGGTGAGCGTGCGCGTGGCGATTTGGCCTTGCCACTGTTGCGGGTTTTGTAACACGGGGTTGGGGTCTTCGGCCCAGTCCACTTCGGTCTCTAGCGCATCGGTTTCACTGAGCAGGCCCGCCGCACTGACGTGCGAGCGCATGACCCAGGCTTTGCCAAAGACTTTGACCGTGGTGGGAATGGTCACATTCCATTTACTCACGCCGTCGGTGCAGCGAATGCCCACACGGGTTTTGCCCCACAGGCGGCTGCCCGGTGGCAGGTAGGCCTGGGGGCTTGCGCAGCTGGCTAATTTGAGTCGGCTGTCCAAGTTTTCTACGCTCACGGCTATGCGCAGTGGCACACCCGCATCGGGCAGGGAGGCTTGGGCCGCGCTGCGTGCCCAGCTTAAGGCGAAGTCAGCGTAGTTGGGTTCGGGTTGCTGGGTTTGGGCCCAGCCGCTTGCAGCGAAAAGCACGCTGCCCGCACAAACCAAGAGCGCACCCACGCCACGGACAGGGCGTAGGGCAGAGCGGAGGGTGCTTGCATTCAAGCAGCCAGTGGGTAGGGGGGGGGTCGGTGTTTGCATGGAAGTGACTGTAGGCAATTGCAGGTGTGGCTAAAAAAAACAATAACGCCAGAGAAGCCTGTTTATTTCACGGTTAGAAAAATTAAAGGTTTTCCAATAATTGCCGCACGCCAAAGGAAAACGCCGTCTCTATGCGCCTTTGGACCTATTTGGACCCCGTTGGACCGTTCATGAAAGGCCTTACCCCATGTTTGCCAAACTAACCGACCAGCTCAACTTCCAAGCCAAGGGCTTGGTGCTGCGCTCTGAGCGACAAAGAATCATTGCCAGCAATATCGCTAACGCAGACACGCCGGGTTACGCCGGGCGTGACATTAACTTCAAAGAGGCCATGGGCGCAGCGCTGGGAGAGCAGGCCAACAAGCTGCCCTTGGCAGGCGCGAACAAAAACTTCGCCCAAGGCCGCACCCACCCGCAGCACATTGCCATTACCGACCGCTTGGTTGGGCAAGACGGCGAAGACGACCCGAACCTGCAATACACCATTCAAACCCAACCCGCCATGGACGGCAACAGCGTGGACCTGGACCGCGAACGGGCCAACTTTGCCGACAACTCCGTGCGTTATGAAGCCACCCTCAGGTTCATTAACGGCAGTTCCAAAACCATCTTAAGTGCAATACAAGGGCAATAAACCATGTCAATGTTTTCTATCTTCAGCGTCTCGGGTAGCGCTATTAGCTCGCAGTCACAGCGTCTGAACGTGGTGGCCAGTAACTTGGCTAACGCCGACGCCGTGGCCGGCCCCGACGGCAAGGGCTACAAGGCCCGCCAGGTGGTGTTTGAGACCGTGCCCATGGACTCCAAGGCGTCCTCGGGCGTCAAGGTCAACGCCATTAAGGAAAGCGACAAGCCTTTGCTGCGCGTGCACAACCCCGGCCACCCCTCGGCCGACGAGGACGGCTACGTGATGCAGTCCAACGTCAACCCCGTCGAGGAGATGGTGAACATGATTTCCGCCTCGCGTTCGTACCAGAACAACGTCGAAGTCATGAACACAGCCAAGACCTTGATGCTCAAAACCCTGCAAATGGGCCAATAAAAATAGCCCCATAAAAATGGGCCAGCAAGCCGCTTTGCCCCTCTCCTTTTAAGAAAGCGAATGTATGCCAGTTACCTCCAGCGTATTACAGCCCGCCAGCAGCACCGCAGCGAGCGCCGCCACCAGTGGCCAAGTCACCGGCCAAGTCAGTGCCCAAGAGCAGTCCGACCGTTTTCTGAAACTCTTGGTCGCGCAGTTGAACAACCAAGACCCCATGAACCCCATGGACAACGCGGAGATGACCAGCCAGATTGCGCAGATCAACACGGTCTCGGGCATACAGGAGGTCAACGACAACCTCAAGTCCATGGTCGGCCAGTTCAACGCCATGCAGGTCATGCAAGGCTCGGGCATGATTGGGCGCGCGGTCTTGGCCCCGGGCAACACCCTGCCCGTCACAGCGGGCAGCGCCCAAGGCGGCTTTAACTTGAACGGCGATGCCACCCAGGTCACGGTAGAGGTTTACAACAGCGCAGGCCAACGCATTGGCAGCGAAAACCTAGGCCCCCTCAAGAGCGGACTGCATAACTACGCTTGGGACGCCTCGACCTACACCGGCACCGATGCGCCCACATTCAAAGTGCTGGCCACCAACGGCAACCAGCCAGTGACGGCGGACACCCTCACACGCGACAAAGTGACCTCCGTCAACGCGGGCGCAGACGGTGTGAGCGTGACCCTGGCCAACGGCAGCACCGTGCGCTACGACAGCATTAAGACGATTCTGTAAGCCCTGCCCTGCCGCCCTGCCTCCTTACCCGCCCCTTGCCGTTTTACCGCCCCTCCCGCACTCTCTCTCCTTATTGAACAGAAAGAAGACCCACCATGAGCTTTTACACCGGACTCTCAGGCCTGCAAGCCTCTAGCAAAAACTTAGACATCATTGGCAACAACATCGCCAACTCCAACACCGTGGGCATGAAGGCCTCGCGCGCTGAATTCGCCGACATGGTCGCCATGTCCTTGGGCGCGGGCGGCAACGGCGGCAACCACGGCATTGGCGTGCAGGTGACCAACGTGGCGCAGCAATTCACACAAGGCGACATCAAAATCACTGGCAACGGGCTGGACATCGCCATCAACGGCTCGGGCTTTCTGCAAGTTTCGCGTCCTGATGGCTCCATTGCCTACAGCCGCGACGGCCAGCTCAAGCTCGACAAAGACGGCAACATCTTGACCAACACCGGCTCCAACGTCATGGGCTACCCCACCGACATCGATGGCAAACGCACCAGCACCACGCCGCAAAAACTCAGCATTCCCACCACGGCCCCCATTCCGGCCAAAGTTACCGAAACCGTGCGGGCGCAGTTCAACCTCGACGCCCGTGCCAAAACCGCCACCCAAGCCACCGCTGCGGGCCTGAGCCCCGATGCGCGCAGCAAATACGGCACCTCGGTCAACGTCTACGACGCGCAGGGCACGGCCTCGCCCTTGAACCTGTATTTCGTTAAAAAAGACGGTGCCATCAACCAGTGGGACGTCTTTACCGACCTCACCTCCACCACCCCCGTGAGCACCATCGAGTTTGACGCCGTAGGCAAAGCCACCGCCCCCTTGGTGGGTGGCCAGTTGGCCTTTAGCATTCCGGGGGCCACCATCGCCTC
>JBIPME010000064.1:0-7754 GCA_044369275.1 Rhodoferax sp. | reverse complement strand
CAGTGGTAAGTTCCCCACCGCCCTGACCGTCACCTTGGACGGTGCCACCCAATACGGCGTGAACTTTGGCGTCTCCGATTTGGCCCAAGACGGCTACACCACGGGCGAATTTGCGGGCCTGAACATCGACAAACAAGGCATCATCTCCACGCGCTACACCAACGGACAAAGCCAAAAATCGGGCGGCCAAATTGCACTCGCTGATTTTCGCAACGTCCAAGGCCTCACCCCCATGGGCGCGGGCGAATACGTGGAGACCATGAGCTCCGGCCCGGTCATGCTCGGCCAAGCCATGCAAGGCCGCTACGGCGAGTTGCGCTCTGCTGCGCTAGAGCAATCCAACGTAGACCTCACGGGCGAGTTGGTGCAAATGATGACGGCCCAACGCGACTACCAAGCCAACGCCCAAACCATCAAAACCCAAGACCAAATCATGTCCACCTTGGTCAACCTGCGCTAATTTTTATGTACCCAAGCCCGTACCCCGCGCCTGCGCCCCAGCGCATGCACGTGGTGCATGCGCCGCACACGGCTATCCCCATGCGCACCGGATGCACCCCATGCGCACTCGCCCCGCAACTTTAGAGAGAACTGAACATGGACCGTCTCATTTACACCGCCATGACCGGGGCCACAGCGGCCAACAACCGGCAAACCATTTTGTCCAACAACTTGGCCAACGCCACCACCAACGGCTTTCGGGCGCAGCTCGAAACCTACCGCGCCGTGCCCTTGCGCGGCGACGGTGCCAGCACCCGGGTGTTTGCCCTCGAAGCCAGCGCAGGCTATGCAGAGCGGCCCGGACCTGCGGTGCGCACCGAGCGCAGCCTGGACGTGATGAGCAAAGCCAACAACTGGTTTGCCGTGCAAGCGCGCGACGGCACCGAGGCCTACACCCGCAACGGCCATTTTGAGGTGGACACCGACGGCACGCTGCGCACCGGCAACGGCCTGCCCGTGCTCTCTGGCGATGGCTCCACCCTCACCGTGCCCCAAGGCGCTGAAGTCTCGATTGGCGCAGACGGCAGCGTCAACGCCAAAGTGCCCAACCAACCCGCCAACAGCGTGGGCCGCATCAAACAAGCCACCCCCGTGCAGGGCGACCCCATGGTGCGCGGCGAAGACGGCCTGTACCGCGCGCTCTCAGGCGAACAGCTCAACAACGACGCCACCGGCGTGTTGCAAACCGGCGTGCTCGAAGGCTCCAACGTCAACGCCGTGGAAACCATGGTCGGCATGATCCAAACCGCGCGCCAATTCGAGGTGCAAATGCGCCTCATGCAATCGGCGGAATCCAACGACCGCACCGCAGGCCAACTCTTCGGACTACAAGGATAAAACACCATGATCAACTCCCTCTGGATCGCCAAAACCGGGATGGAAGCGCAGCAAATGCAGCTCGACACCATCTCCAACAACCTGGCCAACGTCTCCACCAACGGCTTCAAAAAATCGCACGCCGTGTTTGAAGACCTGATGTACCAAAACCTGCGCCAAGTCGGCTCCAACACCTCCGAGCAAAGCACCCTGCCCACTGGCTTGCAAGTCGGCTTGGGCGTGCGCACCGTGGCCACCAGCCGCACCTTCTCGCAAGGCAATTTGCAGCAAAGCGGCAACCCGCTGGACGTGGCCGTGCAAGGCAATGGCTTCTTCCAAGTCACCATGCCCGACGGCACCACCGGCTACACCCGTGACGGCGCCTTCCAACTCGACAACCAGGGCCGCTTGGTCAACTCCAGCGGCCTCTTGGTGCAAAGCGGTGCCACCATTCCGGCCAACGCCACCAACCTCACCATCTCGGCCAACGGCACGGTCAGCGTCAACATTCCCGGCAGCGTGGCCCCCCAAGTCGTGGGCAACATCACCACCGCCAGCTTCATCAACCCCGCCGGCTTAGAGCCACGCGGGCAAAACATCTTTCAAGAAAGCGTTGCCTCCGGCCAGCCCACCGTAGGCACCCCCAACAGCGGCGGCCTAGGGGCACTCATGTCCGGCTTCTTGGAAACCTCTAACGTCAACGTGGTGCAAGAACTGGTGACCATGATCCAGACCCAACGCGCCTACGAGATGAACTCCAAGGCCGTGACCACCTCCGACCAAATGCTGCAAAAACTAGGCCAGCTATGAACCCCCGCCCTAGCCTCCGTTCCCACCCCCGCCCTCACCCCCGCCGGGGCCTGCCCCTTGCCAGCGTGGCCCTGTGCGCACTGGGCCTGTGGTGCACGGGCTGCGCACCGTTGCCCGCAAAAGTGGTGGTCGACTTTGCCGAACCCCGGCTGCAACCCACGCCCCCCAGCGCGCCCGTGGCCGTGCGTGCGCCCACGGGCAGCTTGTTTACCAGCGTGGGCTACCGCCCCGCGTTTGAAGACAGCCGTGCGCGCAACCTAGGCGACATCGTCACCATCCAAATCATGGAAAGCCTCAGCGCCAGCCAGGTCAGCAAATCCACGGTCAACCGCAACACCTCTAGCGACACCAGCCTGACCCCGCCACTGCCGGGCATCTTGGCCACAGACCTGCGCAACCTCAACATGTCGAATTCGACCAACAACGACTTCTCTGGCAAAGGCGGCACCGAGGCGGCGAACACCTTCTCCGGCTCCATTACCACCACCGTCATCGAGGTGCTGCCCAATGGCCATCTGGTGGTGTCGGGGGAAAAGCAAATCGGCGTCAACCAAAACGTGGACATCATGCGCTTCTCCGGCACCGTGGACCCCCGCATGCTGCAACCCAACAACATCATCGGCTCCACCCAAGTGGCCAACGTGCGGGTCGAGTCGCGGGCACGCGGTGCCCAAGGCGAAGCCCAGACAGTAGGCTGGTTATCGCGGTTCTTTTTAAGCTTTCACCCCTTCTAAAGTTTTACACAATCATGCCGAGGGGGTGAGGTTTTATCAAATCTGGCTCCTTCGGAAAACTTTTAACTACTGCTGCCATGACACACCACGCATTCACCCCAGCCGCTGCCAGACCCTCACTGCTTGCCTGCCTAGGCCGGATCTGCGTGGGCTGGTTCGGGCGTGAACCCGACCAAGACGGCCCTAGCCAAGCCCGTTGGCTTGCCTACGTGCTGGCCTGTGCCGTGGCACTGGTCTTGGTGTTTGCGTTGGTTCCCAGCGCACAGGCCGCACGCATCAAAGAAGTGGCCAGCGTCGAAGGCGTGCGCAGCAACCAACTCACCGGCTTTGGCCTGGTCGTGGGGCTCGACGGCACGGGCGACCAAACCACCCAAATGCCCTACGCCACCCAAGGCCTGTCCAACTACCTCAAACAACTGGGCCTGACCCTGCCTGCCGCGCAGCAAGCCCAATTGCAAATGAAAAACGTGGCCGCCGTGCTCGTCACCGCCCAGCTGCCCGCCTTTGCCAGACCGGGCCAGCTGCTCGACATCAACGTCTCCTCCATCGGCAACGCCAAATCCCTCAAAGGCGGCACCCTCATCGGCACGCCCCTCAAAGGCATTGACGGCGAAATCTACGCCATCGCCCAAGGCAACCTCATCGTCGCCGGTGCCGGTGCCGCAGCCGGGGGCAGCAAAGTCACGGTCAACCACTTGGGCGTAGGCCGCATCCCTGACGGTGCCCAAGTCGAACGCAGCATCCCCACCCCGCTGCAAGAGGGCAGCAGCCTCAACCTAAGCCTCAACGCCTCAGACTTCCAAACCTCGCGCAAAGTCGCCCAGGCGGTGAACCGCCGCTTCGGCGACGGCACTGCCCAAGCGCTGGACGGGCGCACCGTGCAAGTCAAAGCCCCCGCCAGCCCCAACGAGCGCATTGCGTTTTTGGCCGAATTGGAAGAACTCCCCATCGAAAACTCCGTGGCCGCAGCCAAAGTCATCATCAACTCCCGCACTGGCTCCATCGTCCTTAACCAAGCCGTCTCCTTGGGGGCCTGCGCCATTGCCCACGGCAACCTGTCCATCAGCATCTCCTCGACCCCGGTCATCAGCCAGCCCAACGCCTTGTCCGGCGGGCAAACCGTGGTCACCGAAAAAGCCAACATCGAAATCCGCCAAGAGCCTGGCCGCCTGATCGAACTGGCCGCCTCGGCCAAACTCGCCGACGTCGTCAAAGCTCTGAATTCCCTGGGCGCAACGCCCCAAGACTTGCTGGCCATACTGCAGGCCATCAAATCGGCTGGTGCTTTAAATGCAGAACTAGAGGTGATCTAACATGAGCTTTAACCCCGGCAGTCTCCCCAGCAATCTCCCCAACATCCTGCCCAGCGCCGCTGGCTACGCAGGTGGCCTGGCCGCAGATGCGCAATCCCTGTCCAACCTGAAATTTCAGGCGGGCAAAAACACCCCGGAAAGCATCCGCGAAACCGCCAAACAATTCGAATCCCTGTTCATGCGCGAACTGCTCAAAAGCATGCGCGAAGCCACCATGAAATCAGGCATGCAAGACAACCCCGGTGCCGACCTGGGCACCGACCTGTTGGACCAGCAATACGCCGTGCAAATGTCAGGCCAACGCGGGGGCCTGTCCGACCTCATTGCCAAACAACTCATGCGCCAAAGCGGCCTGCCCGATACCCAAGCCGCCACCGGTGCTACAGGTGCCACAGGGGCCATCAACGCCCTTGGCAGCAGCCCCACAAGCCAGGCCGACCTGCCGATCTTCACCGCGGCCCTGCCCCCCTACGCCCAAAACCTAGTGCCCAACCTGAACCCCACCACGGCACGTGCCAACCCCAGCATGCAACCCGCCACCGGCGTCGTGCCCAAAATGCCCGTGCGCCCGAGCCTGACACCACTCACCCCCCTCAACCCCATTAATCCCAGCAACCCCTCTAATCCCCTCAATCCCATACCCTCTGCACCTTACGTGGTGGGTCAGGTATATGGGGGCAAACCATCCAATCCCCCCGCACCCCTGCCCTCTGCACCCGCTGCACCGCCTGCGCAGCCGACGGGTGTGGCGCCCAAAATACCCGTGCTCCCCAACCCCGCAGACCGCAGCGGCAACCGCACCGGCTTTGGCAACCCTGCCAACCCCAGCAACACCCCTGGCATCCGCACGCTGGAGTACACCAGCACCCTGAGCAAATACAAAGGCCCAAGCCAGGCCCAAATTAACTTTGTCAAACAACACCAAGACGCCGCCAGCCACATTGAAAAAACCAGTGGCATCCCCGCCGCCTTCATGCTCGGCCAAGCGGGCCACGAAACCGGCTGGGGCAAATCTGAAATCAAAGGCAAAGGCGGCACCCCCTCCTACAACCTCTTTGGCATCAAAGCCACCTCCCAGTGGAAGGGCCCCGTCGCCGAAGTCACCACCACCGAATACATCAACGGCGCACCCGAAAAACGCATCGCCCGCTTCAGGGCCTACGGCTCCTACCAAGAAGCCTTTGCCGACTACGCCAAACTCATAGGCAACAGCCCACGCTACGCCCAAGCCCGCCAGCAAACCGACTCTGCCTACGCCTACGCCAGCGGCTTGCAAAAAGCCGGCTACGCCACCGACCCGCAATACGCCCTCAAGCTCAGCAACGCCATCAACTCCACCCTGCAACTGCGCCGCGTGTTGACCTAAATGGCGCGCCCGCAAGGCACCCTGCATTCGCCATCCTTTGCCACCCTTCGCCACCCCTACGCCACTTCATTTACTTGATCCACGCCCCCACCCCAGGAGCCCCCTATGAGCCTACTCAACGTCGGTAGCCGCGCGCTACTCAGCAACCAAATCGCCTTGCAAACCGCAGGCCACAACATCGCCAACGTCAGCGTGCCGGGCTACTCGCGCCAACGCGCCGAACTCACCACCGAAAACGGCCAATACACCAGCGCGGGCTACATCGGCAAAGGCGTCAACGTCCAAACCATACAACGCAGCTACGACGCCTTCTTAACCAAACAAGCCACCTTGGCCAGCACCCTCCAAGCCGGCGACAGCACCCGCTCTGACTACCTGAAAAAACTCGGCGACCTGTTCCCCACCGGCTCCAACGGACTTGGTGCCTCCATCAACACCATGCTCAACGCCTTCTCCGACGTGGCCAGCGCCCCCACCGACCTCACCGCCCGCACCGTGGCCCTGACCCAAATCGACGAAACCGCCAGCCGCATGCGCACTGCCTCGCAAGGCATCGACGAACTCCAAAGCGGCATCCAACAAAGCCTGCGCGACATGGTCCGCCAAGTCAACAGCCTGGCCCAAGGCATTGCCGACGTCAACCGCCAAATCACCCGCACCCAAGGCAGCGGCCAGCCCCCCAACGACCTGCTCGACCGCCGCGACCAACTCATCCGCGAACTCAACGGCTACGTGCAAACCAGCAGCATCCCCGCCGACGACGGCTCCGTGGGCGTATTCATTGCCGGCAGCCAAGCCCTGGTGCTGGGCACCGACGTGGCCACCCTGGGCATAGGCCAAGACGACTTTGGCGACCGCCTGGGCAGCAAACTCACCATGAGCCGCCCCGGCACCAGCGTCACCCTGGACGAAGACAACCTCGGTGGCGGAAAAATGTCTGGCCTGCTGCGCTTCCAAAACACCGACCTCACCGAAGGCCGCAACCTCTTGGGCCGCCTGACCACCGCGGTTACCACCGCCGTCAACGACCAACACCGACTCGGCCTAGACCTGGACGGCAAAGTCGGCATCAACCTCTTCAGCCCCACCGTCTTCACGCCCGACAACATCCTGCAACCCACCGCGCCTGCCACCCTCAACACCGGCAACGCCGTCTTGAACCTGTCCATTGCAGACACCAGCCAATTCGCTGCCTCCAATTACGAAGTGCTCTTTACCAGCGCCACCACCGGCAGCATCATCCGCAAAAGCGACGGCCTGAGCACCAGCTTCCCCCAAAGCCCCGCGCCAACCGCCCCCATTCTGGCCACCCTGGACGGGCTCAACATCTCCATGCCCAGCGGCACCCCGGCCGCAGGCGACCGCTACCTGCTCAAACCCTTTAGCACCGCAGCCGGGGCCATCCAATCCCAACTCGCCTCCCCCCGCGGCTTGGCCGTGAGCAACCCCTTGGCCGCCAGCGTCAGCCCCACCAACCAAGGCACCTTAAGCATCGTCAGCCTGCGCACCCAAACCCAGGCCAGCACCGCAGCCCTGCCCATCGACAACCACAGCGTCAAATTCAGCGTCACCGCAGGCGTGGCCACCTACACCATCTTCGACACCACCAACTCCACCGTGGCAGGCGGCCCCTTTAGCTACGTCACAGGCCAAACCATCACCCACGCCCCGCCTGGGTTCACCGGCTTCTCCCTCACCCTCAAAGGGCTACCGGCCAACAACGACACCATCCAAATCCAACAAAACCCCTACCCCACACTCAACGCTGGCAACGCCAGCGCCATCATGGCGCTGCGCGACAAACCCATGTTCGACGGTGCCCCCTTAAGCGACGGCTACGCCAGCCTCATAGGCCAACTCGGCGTACGCGCCAACAGCGCCGAACTCGCCGCCAACGTCTCCGCCAGCATCGCCACCAGCACCGAACAAAGCCGCGCCAGCCTCTCGGGCGTCAACCTCGACGAAGAAGCCGCCAGCCTCATCCAATACCAACAAGCCTACCAAGCCAGCGCCAAAATCATCCAAGTCGCCCAGGGCATCTTTGACAGCCTGCTCCAAGCCGTCAGCCGTTAAAAAATTTAAAAAATCTAAACCTTTAAAAACTTTTAACCCCACCCCCCACCATGACCCTCTCCACCTTCAGCCGCATTGGCACCGCCAACACCTACGACCACACCCTGAGCAACCTGCAAAACCGCCAAAGCAGCCTGGCCA